>JBDSIC010000119.1:0-6225 GCA_039918195.1 Mucilaginibacter sp. | reverse complement strand
AACTATCGACCTGCTGCAAAAAGTGAAGCCACAGCAAATATATGCCGCCGGTGATTTTGCCGATCCGCATGGTACGCACATTGTGTGCTTTAATTTAGTAGTGGAAGCCCTGCGCCGTTTAAAGGCCGAAGACTGGGTGAAAGATTGCTGGCTGTGGATGTACCGCGGTGCCTGGCAGGAGTTTGAGATACACGAGATTGAAATGGCTGTACCGTTATCACCGCAGGAAGTGATACGAAAACGCAACGCGATATTCAAACACCAGTCGCAAAAAGACAGGCCGGTTTTCCCGGGGGATGATGCCCGCGAGTTTTGGGTACGCGCCGAAGACCGCAACCGCGAAACTGCCGAAAGCTACAACAAATTAGGCATGGCCGAATACGCGGCGATGGAAGCGTTTAAGCGGTTCAGGTATTGATCTTTGTTAATATCGGACACCGAATGTTGAATGCCGAAGTGAGAAAAAATAAAAAAGGCGTAATTGCTTCGTTCTTCTAATGCGGCGTGGGTATGGCTCTGCACAATAGTATTATTCTTTTTATTAAATTTAAGAAACCTGTATTACAATGAGTGAATCAAAGTATAGCCCGGAAGAGATACTCCAATTGTTAAATGACTTTTATAACTTTCAATCTGTATTTGATCCCGAAGTAGATTTTGAAGAGTCCCTGACTTTTGAAACCACGATTTCGGAATGGATGAATATCTGTGACCTTGTAGGGCCTAAAAAGTTAGCCAAGTCTTATTATGATTTGTTTCAGCTAACTACAACTGTAACTGATCTGGAAAATATATTGTCGCAAAGCGATAACGAACTCAAGGATTTTTGCAATTATTTATCAAAGTATGCTGTAAAGCAATGCATTTCACCAATTATGAAAATGGGGCAAGATTGCATGACTGCCTCCATATTTAAAGTGCTGACTATCAATTTGCAAAGCAGGGGTGTTGAAATACAAAATATAAGGCCAAGTTCTAAAATTGTCCCACTGTTTCAAAAACATGGCATTGTGCTTTTAGAAGAAGTCAATAAGCTGGTGCCGGGCTCCTTATCCAAATTTGAATATCGCGATAACTGGATCGTCCGTATGGGAATAATTATAATTTTTTTTTTCTTTCCTATCTTTGATTGTAGTTCCAATTGTCTGGAGTTTTCACTGGACATTACTTGCCCCTTTTGGTGTCGGTACTCTCACAATTATAATTGGAAATAAATTTAGCCCCGCTAAAGAAGTAATAGGCGGTTACGATACCGTACGGGATTTGATCTTGGGGATGCAGGCACGGGCGAAAAGATCATATTAAATATCGAACACCGAATGTTGAATTTTGAACACCGAAGGTGATTTACTTCCACATTCGGCGTTCAAAATTCAGTGTTCGATATTATCTTCTTACTTATTCAGCATCCGTTCCGCTTCCAAATCATTCCCGGTAAACCAATTTTTAACAGGCTTGCTGGTCATATCAAATTCGAGCGTGCCGCCGCGGGTAAGCAATTCATGGGTTATCCACGATTTTTTATAGGGGCGGCCATTCAGCTTTAATGATTTCACGTATTTATTGGTTATGGTAAGGTTATTGGCCTTTACAACCAGTTCCTTTCCGCTGGCTAAATGCAGGGTGGCTGATGAAAGCGATGGTGTACCGATAGAATAAACGCCGCCGGTTGGGTTAACCGGGTACATGCCCAGCGCACTCCATATATACCAGGCAGACATTTGGCCGCAATCGTCATTTCCGGCAAGGCCGTCAGGACCGTTGGTGTACAGGCGGGTCATTATCTTGTGAACGGTTTCCTGTGTTTTCCAGGGCTGGCCCGCATAGTTATACAGGTAGGCTATGTGGTGGCTTGGCTCGTTGCCATGCGCATACTGGCCCACCATTCCGGTAACGTCATATGGCAATGCGCCCGACATATCATTTACTGTTTCTTTCATGTTGAGCAAGGTATCCAGTTTGGCTGCAAATTTCTCTTTGCCGCCCATCAGGCTCATCAGTCCGCCCACATCGTGCGGCACAAACCAGCTATATTGCCAGGCATTACCTTCGGTATAATCGCCGTAGTATTGCATGTGCAATGGGTCAAAAGGCGTACGGAACTGGCCGTTAAGTAGCTTGGCACGCGCGAAATTCATTTTGCTGTCGTAAACATTTTTATAATTAGCAGATCGTTTTATAAAGGTTTTATAGTCATCAGCTTTACCCAAATTCTTGGCCATGGCTGCTATCGCCCAATCGTCATAAGCATACTCCATTGTTTTCGACGCGCCTTCCGGCTCTTTGTCAATAGGCACATAGCCAATGGTCTTATAATACTCCATCCCCTCAAAAGGCGCGTTTGCCGAGGCTTTCATCGCTTCGAAAGCCAGCTCTTTGTCAAAGCCGTTAAAGCCTTTCAGGTAAGCGTCGGCTATCACCGGTACCGCATGGTAACCTATCATGGTCCATGTTTCGTTGGCGTGAAAAGCCCATTTTGGCAGCACATGATAAGCACTTTGCTTGTAATGCGTCAGCATGGAATTGATCATGTCGTTCACCCTTTCCGGGTAAAGCAGGGTAAACAGCGGATGCTCGGCACGGAAGGTATCCCACAGCGAAAAAAGCGTGTAATTTAAATAGGTATTATCCTGGTGTATCTTGTTATCCACTCCGCGGTAGCGGCCATCTACATCCATATAAATGGTTGGGGCCAGCATGGCATGGTACATGGCGGTATAGAAAATGGTCCTGGTTTTATCATCGGCTTTTAAGTCGGTAACTTTACTTAGTTCTTTGTTCCATTTGTCTTCCGCCTGTTTTTTAACCTTGTCAAAATCCCAGCCGGGCATTTCGGCGTTCAGGTTGGCCAGTGCACCATCGGCATCAACCGCCGATATGCCTACTTTTACCAGCAGCGGCACAGTATGTTTAGTGGTGTATTGAAAAACGGCCTTCACGTCATCACCCGAGCCTTGTACCGGGTGTGCCACAGATATCCGCTCCTGGAATTTGACCAAATTGAACTTATTAAACGGCCTTGAAAAACGGATGGCATAATACATATACCGCTCGGTAGCCAGTGCTTTAGAAAGCCTGTAGCCCAAAACGGTTGAATCATTGATAACCTGTATAAATCCCCAGATGGTTTTGCCTTTTTCGCTGGTTACCACGTGGCCCATATCCAATATGACATGGCTGCTGTCGGCATTGGCGGGGAAGGTGTATTTGTGCAGGCCCACGCGTTCGGTAGCGGTAAGCTCTACGTTGATGTCATAGTCCTGCAAACGTACCTGGTAATAGCCCGGCGATGCTTTTTCGTCCTTATGCGAGTAACGTGAGCGGTAGCCCGAGCCGGGTACCTTCTCATCGCCTTGCTCCGTTTTTATTTTACCGGTAGCAGGCTGCAGCATTACATCACCCAGATCGCCCACGCCGGTGCCGCTGATGTGTGTGTTACTGAAACCTATAATAGTAGGGTTGTTATAATAGTAGCCTGCGCAATGCTCCCACAAACCAAAGCCCGTATCGGGGCCGGGCTGTACCATGCCAAACGGTACGGTAGGGCCGGGGTAGGTATGCGCGGTACCCGCGGTGCCTATCATCGGGTCGACAAAGCCTGTTAATGGTTTTTGCTGCGCAAGGCTTGCCGATGACGCTGCAAGCGAAATGGCGAGGGTTAAAAATTTTCTCATAATATCAGGAACCGGTTATATAATTACGAGCCAAATATTATAAAATAATTTGATAAATTGATTTATATTTAACTTAAAAAATTACCAGTATAGTGCATAACTGTTTGTCAAAATAAACTGGTATAAAAACAAAAAAAGCCATGTATATACACAGCTTTTAAATTATTGCATTTTTAATTTATCATAACCCGAACCCTACTGCTCGCAATACAGCCGGGATAGTGCTTTTTGCGGTAAAGTATAATTTGTTTAAGTAAGTGTAGTTAAGCAAAACGTTTAACAATGCCTGTCAGGTCGGCTATGTCAAATGGTTTCATTAAATAGCCATCGGCCATGCCTGCCGCTGCAATTTCTTTAATATTGCTCACTGCCGAAATTATTATCACTGGTATGTGGCTGGTAGCGGGATCTGATTTTATCTGCCTGCTTAGTTGCTGTCCGTTAACGTCACTCTTCCAATCGGTTAACCAGTTGTCAAGCAAAATAATATCGGGCTTGTGCTCATCCAGTGAGCCAAGCAGTTTTGACGTGGCCGAAGAAATAACCTCATAGCCCTCCTCCTGTAATACATACGTAATGGTTTCACGTATATCTTTATCATCCTCAATTACAAATACCTTTTTAGCCATAGTTTTATCGTGCTATAGCCTATTAACAACTAAAAGTATTCCTTGGTTTTATGCGGAATGTAATATTTTCTGTTACAAATTATTGTAGCAATTGCGGCAGCGCGGTTCGTAGCTTTCGGTTTCGCCCAGCATTATCTTCTCGTCGCCTTCCACTAAACGGTAGGAGTACAGGGCAGGCTGACCGCATTGCACACAAACGGCGTGCAGTTTGGTAACCCATTCGGCAATGGCTACTATAGCAGGTACCGGGCCAAAGGGGCGGCCTTTAAAGTCCATATCCAAACCGGCAACAATAACCCGTATGCCTTTATTGGCGAGGGTATTACATACATCAGGCAGGGCATCATCAAAAAACTGCGCTTCGTCAATAGCTATAACAGGCTCATTTTTATGCAGCAGCAGGATGGAAGCCGAATTATCAATAGCCACGCAGGGAAACGACCGCAGGTTGTGCGATACAATAGCGTTTTCATCATACCGGGTGTCGGTTTTGGGTTTAAATATCTGCACATCCAGCCTGGCGATGCGGGCGCGGTTCAGCCTGCGTATCAGTTCTTCGGTTTTGCCCGAGAACATGGAGCCGCAGATCACTTCAATGCTTCCGCCGCCCTCGTTTATTCTTTTAAATGTATCACCCGTATGTACCATTTGGCTTTAATCAGAAACTAATATCAGAATTTAATGTTATTTTTGGATAGTATTATTATACAGAATAAGCCATGAAGCAACAGGATGTTTTTAAAAAGGTAGGTACCATACTAAAAGAACTTAATGAACAGTACGAATATCTAAGCGAAGACCCTGCCCAACTAAATGAAATAGAGCTGGAACTGTTTGCGGCCAACGCCAATTTTTTAAAGGACCATACCGAAATATTACGCAAATTAGCTGTTAAAGGCGCTCCTAAAGGCGCTGATCTTCCACCTGCCATTATACCACAGCAGGTTGAGAAACATGCAGAACCCGTTTTTGAAATTGAACCCGAGGCAAATGTAGAAAAGGCAGTGCCATCCGAAGACATAAAAGAAGAAAAACCGGCCACCGTACACGAAGAAAAGTTTTTTGAACCGGTTGTACAGCGGATAAACCCTGATATTAATATCGCTTCGGCAGAAGAAGACGAACCCGAAGCAGTTAACGAAACGAGTGACCTTTTTGAGCCGGAAGGCGAACCCGAAACCATACGCCACGAGTTGATATTAGACGATAGTGATTGGGAGGATGAGGACGAAGAATTGTACGACGGCGATGATGTTGTTGAAGAAGGGGATGAGCAGGCAGGGGCTGAGCCGGATACTATAGAAGTTGTTGCTGAAGAACCTGAACCGGTTGCCGAAGAAGAGGTAGAAGAAGAGCCTGAACCAGCAGCGGTAGAAACAGAGCCGATCAATACCTTCCCTGCCGAAGAACCGGCTAAACCCGCAACTGTAGCGGTTGAAACCCAACCCATCAATACCCAGCCTGCCGAACAGCAGGTACGCACCATTAACCAGATCATATCTGACCAGTTAGCGGAAAAGAAAACTTCAACATTACAACCCATAAGCGACCTTAAATCGGCCATTAACCTGAATGACAAATTGCTGTATATTAAGGACCTGTTTAATGGCTACAGTCTGGCGTACAGCGAAGCGATAGAGATACTGAACCGCTTTACCAGCTTTGAAGAAGCCGAACGCTTTTTGACCGCTAACTACGTCAACAAAAATAACTGGGAGAGTAAACCTACCACCACCACCAAATTTTACGACCTTTTAAAACGCCGCTATGCCTAAACATACCCAGTCCGGTTCGAGTCGAGCTTGAGTAGGATGAACAGGAGTATAGTAAAGCTTAAAAGCGACGAGCCGCCATAACTGATAAAGGGCAGCGGTATGCCAATAACCGGCATCAGGCCAATGGTCATGGCGATGTTAATGACG
>JBDSIC010000118.1:0-2814 GCA_039918195.1 Mucilaginibacter sp. | reverse complement strand
GGCGAAGCACAGCGTGTAAAGCTGGCTACCGAACTTTCTAAAAAAGATACCGGCAACACGTTTTATATATTAGACGAGCCAACTACCGGCTTGCACTTTGAAGATATCAACGTATTGCTGGGTGTATTATACCAACTGGTTGACAAAGGCAACACCGTACTGGTTATTGAGCACAACTTGGATGTAATAAAGGTTGTAGACCATGTGATAGATCTCGGCCCGGAAGGTGGCTCGGGCGGCGGCAAGATACTGTTTTCGGGTACGCCGGAAGGTTTGTGCAAGGTAAAGGATAGTTTTACCGGGAAGTTTTTGAAGAAGGAAATGGGGTTATAATTTATAATCTCATTTTCCTTAATAAGATTTCGTCATCCCGAACTTGTTTCGGGGCCTCACAGGATATTCCGCTTAGCTTTTGAAATGCTGAAACAAGTTCAGCATGCCGATTTGGTTAGCCCGTAATGTATGGCGGGGCTACCTGAACAAAAATGTTACAGGCATTGCTTTACGAAAACTGCTTAATTGGCCTGTTATTCCATCAATGCAGAATAGAAATACCTTTGCCTTGAAGCTAAATACCACGAACATGAAAAAAATTTCATTTAATTTTCATGTTGTAAAATATTTCTTTTTTACCTGCGTTATAGTTCTAATTAAATCAGAAAAAAAGCATTAAGCGTATGGATGAAACCTTTACAAAAAATTTATTTGCAGTCACTAATAATACCGTAGTGAAGGAAAAAAGCGCGACCGAGACCCTGGATGCGGACGACCTGATATTTTATCATTCGCTGCGTGCCGACCTCTCTCTATTAGAGTTGACGCCCAAACTGCAAACTGTTCATCAAATTTTAGATTACTCAAAGAGTCTTCGTTAAACGATGAAAGGTATTTAGGTTGATGGATCATAGTTCACAGGAATTGATAAGGTGCAGTTTTCAGACACTGCAATAGTATCAATACAAACACCGGTGAACTATGACCCATTAACCTTTCTCTTTTTAGTTCATAGTTGACGGTTCATAGTAATAGCACAATGTTTTACACTGCTATTTGTACATGTTCTAAAAACATCAACAAATCCGGCTATGAACTATCAACCATGAACTATCAACTCCTATATTTGCTTCTATGCTAAAAAAGGAGCGTTACAGGCACTTTGTTGATTATTTTTCAACTAACCAGCCCAACCCCGTTACCGAACTTCATTATAATTCACCTTACCAATTGCTGGTGGCAGTCATCCTTTCGGCGCAGTGCACCGATAAGCGAATAAACCAGGTTACCCCCGCGCTTTTTGAACGTTACCCCGATGCAGAAAGCCTGGCGGCCGCAGATGTTGATGAGATATTCCCATATATCCGCAGTGTGAGCTATCCTAATAATAAAGCCAAACATTTGGCCGGCATGGGTAAAATGCTGGTCGGGCAATTTAATGGCGTGGTGCCATCTGAAATTGACGAACTGCAAAAGATGCCCGGCGTAGGCCGTAAAACTGCCAATGTTATTGCTTCAGTAATTTACGATGCACCGGCTATGGCTGTTGATACGCATGTTTTCAGGGTAGCCAACCGCATTGGGTTAACTACCGCGCGTACGCCGCTGGCTGTTGAAAAAGAATTAACAAAATACCTGCCGCAAGAGGTTGTTGCTGTAGCCCATCACTGGCTGATATTGCACGGGCGGTATATCTGTGTGGCACGGTCGCCAAAGTGCCAAATATGCCCGCTTACCTGGTTTTGCCGGTACTATCAAACTATTAATACCGAAACTTACCTGCTAAAAGAAGAAGCCGTGAAAGCAAAAAAAGCAAAGGAACTTCAGAAACGAAAAAAGCTGAACACCATCAGAAAAGAACTGGCTAAACGCAGTGTTGATAAAGATATTTGATTGATATTCTTTAGTTGATTAAGTTTACTTGGATACAAATCACTCCTATTATTTCGAACTAATAATATATTTTACTAAAAAAATTAGTATTTATAAAATTAATTTTTATATTTGTTACAGATATTTTTAAACGATGAGTAACGCAAGCGCAGAAAAACTAAAAGCACTTCAGCTTACATTAGATAAGCTGGAAAAATCATACGGTAAAGGCACCATTATGAAGTTGGGTGATTCCGTTATTGAACCTACCGAAGTTATATCAACCGGCTCGCTTGGTTTGGATATTGCTTTAGGAGTTGGCGGTTTACCTAAAGGTCGGGTGATAGAAATATACGGCCCGGAATCGTCAGGTAAAACCACGTTGGCCTTACATGCCATTGCCGAAGCACAAAAAAAGGGTGGCATTGCTGCCTTTATTGATGCCGAGCATGCCTTTGATAAATTCTACGCCAAAAAATTAGGTGTAGATGTAGAGAACCTGCTGATATCGCAACCCGATAACGGCGAGCAGGCATTGGAAATTGCCGACAACCTGATACGCTCAGGCGCTATTGATATATTGGTGATCGACTCGGTAGCCGCACTGGTACCAAAAGCCGAAATAGAAGGTGAAATGGGCGATTCAAAAATGGGTTTACATGCCCGTTTAATGTCGCAGGCCTTGCGTAAGCTAACAGGTACTATCAGCAAAACAGGATGCTGCTGTATATTTATTAACCAGCTACGTGATAAGATCGGTGTTATGTTTGGTAACCCCGAAACAACTACCGGTGGTAACGCCTTGAAATTTTATGCTTCGGTTCGTTTGGATGTACGCCGTATATCACAAATTAAGGATACTGACGAAGTATCGGGTAACCGTGTTAAGGTGAAAATTGTAAAAAATAAAGTGGCACCGCCGTTCCGTATTGCCGAGTTCGACATTAT
>JBDSIC010000117.1:0-12556 GCA_039918195.1 Mucilaginibacter sp. | reverse complement strand
GGTAGATATCCTGGTTTACTTCCCGGTTAAAGCCTGTGATCAGCGACGAACCTTTGTCGGCCTCTATCACATACCACATTTCGGTTTTACCGAAAGAGTTATGGCGTTTTTTGGCCAGTTCATCATTAGGGTGCACCTGTATGGATAGGTCCTCGTTAGCATCAATGAATTTTACCAGTAGCGGGAAAGTACTGCCGAAACGCTCGTAAACCTTATCGCCAACCAGTTGGCCTTTAAATTCTTCCTGCAGGTCAGCCAGTGATCTTCCTGCTAATTCGCCGTTGTCAACAACAGACACATCCGACTTTACGCCCGATATCTCCCAAGTCTCGCCGCAGTTAGGCAGGTCGCCAAAATCTTTGTGCAGGTAAGTTTTAATTTTCCGGCCGCCCCATATTTTATCTTTATATATGGTCTTGAATTTTAGAGGATATAATGCTGACATATCGTGTTATTTTTTGCGGTGCAAACTTACCAGTAAAATAATTAAAAGGGAAATGCTAAATTGATTGAAGCGGAATGACGGTTGTTTACCGCTTAACAGCGATGAAATTATACGCCTCTTTAAATGGTATCCTTTCGGCAGCTACATTATTATAATACAACGCTGTTATTACTGTATAACCTGAACAAGGTTTAGGATTAACCAACACCTTATCGGTACGAATAGTATCAGCATCATTTTCGGACAGGTAAAATATGGTATTCTTCTCAGCACCTTCAAACACGGCCATCATGTATTTACCTGGGTTTGATGCCAAGGGCTGTGGTGGTACAATAAACGCGACGACCTGGTGCAAACCGTTAGCATCTGCCACCTGTGTTGAGTCGTAATAACCCGGAGTAGCCGGATTTAGCAGGTCGCGCCCTTCTTTATCCGTCAATTCAAACATTATGGGCGTAGGCGGAGGTGTATTAGGATCGCAATTTATTTCAGATTTCTTTTTATCACATGAGCATATAAGACATATTGTAAATGCGAGAATGGATAATGTAATAGAGGTTGAAAGGTTGGTATTCATTTTTTTAAACATAAGTAATTTCAGGCTAAATAAGGATCCTTGACAGGCTATTACGATCAATAATATTAATATAATGATGGTTCATAAGATCAAAAAGCAGAAGACTGTGCGATTCCCCTCTTGAGAGGGGTGGAGGGGTGTGTCCTTGCGCTTCATTAACACACCCCTGCGGCCACACAGTCCTGCGCGCCCCCTCTCAAGAGGGGAGTTTAATTTTATGAGCATATCCAGCAAAAAAAGGTCTGCATAAACTATGCGGACCTTTACTTTATTAGCCGATAAATTACTTACCCAGCTTAGCCTTCAAATTTTCATCAATAGCAGCCAAAAACTCTTCGGTGTACAGGTAATCGGTACCGTGCTCAACCTTAGGTTTAATGGTAATGGCCAGATCCTTGGTCATTTTTCCGTTTTCAACAGTTTCTATACAAACCTGCTCTAAGGTTTTGCAGAAGTCTATCAGTTCCTGGTTATTATCCAGTATACCGCGGAACTCTAAACCGCGTGTCCACGCGAATATAGACGCGATAGGGTTGGTTGAGGTTGGGTTGCCTTTTTGATGCTCGCGGTAGTGGCGGGTTACTGTGCCGTGCGCGGCTTCAGCTTCCATAACGGTACCATCAGGGGTAACCAAAGTAGAGGTCATTAAACCTAATGAACCAAAGCCCTGTGCAACGGTGTCGCTTTGTACATCGCCATCATAGTTTTTACAAGCCCAAACAAAATTACCGTTCCATTTTAACGCGGAAGCAACCATGTCGTCAATTAAACGGTGCTCGTAAGTGATACCTGCTTCAGCAAATTTCGTTTTGTAGTCGTTTTGGTATATTTCTTCAAAAATATCTTTAAAACGGCCATCGTATTTTTTAAGGATGGTGTTTTTTGTAGACAGGTATAAAGGCCAGCCTTTCATCAGCGCCTGGTTAAAGCAAGCGTGCGCAAAGCCTTTGATAGATTCGTCGGTATTGTACATAGCCAGTGCCACGCCATCGCCTTTAAAGTTGTATACTTCAAATGACTGCTCAGCGCCGCCATCTTCGGGGGTGAAAGTAATAGTAAGTTTGCCTTTGCCTTTGGTTAAAAAGTCGGTAGCGCGGTACTGGTCGCCAAAAGCATGACGGCCGATGCAGATAGGGGCTGTCCAGTTTGGTACCAAACGCGGTACGTTAGCCATTACAATAGGCTCGCGGAAAACGGTACCGTCCAGTATATTACGGATAGTTCCGTTTGGCGATTTCCACATTTGTTTCAGGCCGAACTCTTTTACACGCTCTTCGTCGGGTGTAATAGTGGCGCATTTAATACCTACGCCATATTGTTTTATCGCGTTAGCGGCATCAATGGTTACCTGGTCGTTAGTTTCATCGCGGTACTCAATGCCCAGGTCATAGTATTTAATATCAAGGTCAAGGTACTGAAGGATCAGTTTGTCCTTAATAAACTTCCATATAATACGGGTCATTTCATCGCCATCCAGTTCTACTACCGGGTTGGCTACTTTTATTTTCGACATAAGTTGCTGTTATTGTAATTTTTTAATGGTCGCAAATATATAAAATTGAGTTTATGTAGTTTGAATAATTGCGATTTTCACCCGGATATTTTATGACGATATTGCATGGGCCGGTAAAACGCGATATTTATACTTTGCAATGTTTTTATAAAACATATACACTTTGGCCGGGTTTTATCGTTTTTAGTTTAATGCTAAGTAGATGATATGGTGAGATATTTTACAAAAATAACGGCATTAACCGCTATGATATGCCTGAGTGTGCTTGCCGCGCAGGCGCAGGTTGGCTATAATTATGATAAGCTGGACCTCGGCGTATCGGGCATTGCCAACGCTGTTTATGGGGATGCTGAAAAGGTTAAGTACACCGGTTCGGGCGCTTTGCACCTTACGTATAGCCCCGTTTCGCCGTTTATAAATTATGTTCTTGAGTTCCAGGCGGGCACCCTTGCCGGCGGCGATTCGGTAAACTCACGTTCGGGCAGGCAGTTTAAAAATACTTATGTGGCATTTGTTGGTCGGGTACAGGTGCAGGCGGGTGAGTTTATTGATTATACGGATAGCCCGCTGGGCAATGTGCTGAAGAACGTTTACCTGTCGGCAGGTGTTGGCGCGGTTAAAAACGACATTAAAGAAATATCACGCACTTCAAATACCATTGCCGGTTTTTATACACCCGGTAAGGATAAAAGCACCGAATTTTTTATACCAACCCGGATAGGGTATGAGTTTAAGCTATTTAATGATTACAATGAGCCTTCTGTCAAAATAGACTTTGGCTACCAGGTTAATTTTATGATGGGCGAAAATCTGGACGGTTTTGCTGCCGGTTCGCGCAAGGATGTATGGAACCAGGTGTTTTTAGGCGTTAAGTTTGCCATCGGCGGCAATACATCATACAGGAAACCAATATCTTCATATTAAAAAATAAATAGCAAGGTTTAGGTTTCATTTTTTGGCAGGGTTTTTACTATAATAACTATATAAAACTAAAACCTATGGACGAGATACAAAACAACCCGGGCTTTAATGACGAGCGCGTGGACAGCGACAATAACTTAAATGACAAAGCAGGGGCTGCACCTCACAAGGAAGACCTGAAATACAACGAGAACGAGGATAGCTTTGAACTTGATGTAGAAAGCGACGACCCCGATTACGACCACCCCGACCCCTACAATACCTCGGTAAAGAACGGCGCGGATGCCGACTCTACCTACGATGAATCAAACCCCTACGCGGTAGACGAATACATCCCCAACGAAAACCTGGAAACAGACGTTGACCTGTTAGGGATGCACATCGACGATGGCAAAATAACGAGGGTTAATCCGTCTGATGAAAAGATATCGCGTACACCTGAAGACGACCGGGATGATTTGGATGAAGAAGGGTACCCGAAGAATGATAGGTAACCCCCCAACCCCCTGAAGGGGGAGTTTTTGAAACGTTTAAAGAAAAGGCCGATGAACAACTCATTGGCTTTTTTATTTTGTTTAATATTAGTGAAGTGAAGAATTAACCGGACACAAGGTGAGCGAAGCTGCAAATCAAAAGCTCCCCCTTCAGGGGGCTGGGGGATTAATCCAACTCCAAATTAAACTTATTCTTCAAATCAATAACCCCCGGGTTTTTAGCCGCCATAAACTGGAATATCTCTTTAGCGCCGTAAGGCTTGCGCTTGCTGGTAACTTCATCTATACGGGTAATTACCTCCAGGTCGAAGTTGCGTAGGTTAGTGCGCAAAAAGTTCATCAGGTTTGGTTTTTCATCCCTGAAGGCGGTTTCCTGTACTTTGTTTTCTACCACTATCTCGTATAACACCGGGTTTATCATTACCGGTTTATTGGCAAAAATGGTTATCAGCGTGGCTTTACGCTCTTCCTTTATTTTGCCGGCATGGGTGTTCCAGTAGGTAATAAATTCATCGGGACTAAAAGCTTCTTTATCGGTGCCTTTCAGGTATGGATCTTCTTCCTCCACGGCAATATCTTCCATGGCGCTCATACTGCTGAGCGATGGTATTTTTACCGAAGTGGATGCCGAATGCAGGTTCGGGATAAAAACCTTTGGCCTTTCAGCAGCAGGGGGAGCTTCAGCAACGGGTGCCTTAACAGGTTCGGCAACTTGTGTTTTAGCAGTATAAGTTAAGGGGGTATCTTGCAGCACCGCCACATTGTTAGATATATTGCCGGCGGGTATTGGTTGCCCTGTTACTGGGGTATCAGGTTTTTTTTTTAGCTCCTGTGTGGGGAGCGCGGTAACAGCAGGCGAGGTAGCGGCGTTGAATACGGCGCCTAAATAGCACATTTTTAACAGCGCCAGTTCTACCTGTAAACGCTGGTTTTTACTTAGTTTATAGTTAAGGTCGCATTGGTTGGCAATATTTAATGCCGATAAAAGGAACGATACCGACGAAGCCTGAGATTGCTGTAAATATTTTGTCTTAATGCCCTCGCTAACTTCCAGTAGTTTTAAGGTAGATTGATCTTTACCTACCAGCAAGTTGCGGAAATGCTCGGACAGGCCCGATATAAAATGCGCGCCGTCGAACCCTTTGGCCAGTATCTCGTCAAACAGCAGCAGCGTTTTGGCGCTGTCCTCGTTTAGCAGGCTGTCGGTAAGGCTAAAATAGTAATCATAGTCCAGTATGTTCAGGTTCTCAATTACTGAGGTATAAGTAACGTTGCCACCCGAAAAGCTTACTATCTGGTCGAACATAGACAAGGCATCGCGCAGGCCGCCGTCAGCTTTTTGGGAGATGATGTGCAGGCCGTCATCCTCGTAGGTAACGTTTTCTTTTTTGGCGATGCCGGCCAGGTGCCCGGCCATATCGTCAACCCGTATGCGGTTAAAATCAAATATCTGGCAGCGCGAAAGTATGGTAGGCAGTATCTTATGCTTCTCGGTAGTCGCTAATATAAATATGGCATAGCTTGGCGGTTCTTCCAGCGTTTTCAGGAAAGCGTTGAACGCCGCCTGCGACAGCATGTGCACCTCATCGATAATATACACCTTGTACCTTACGCCCTGCGGCGGTATGCGTACCTGCTCAATCAGGCTGCGTATATCGTCAACGGAGTTGTTTGATGCCGCGTCAAGCTCGTGTATATTAAAGGAATTACCGTTCAGGAAAGACCGGCACGAATCGCAGGTACCGCAGGCTTCGCCGTTGGGCTGCAAATTGAGGCAATTAATGGTTTTTGCCAGTATGCGTGCACAGGTGGTTTTACCCACCCCCCGCGGACCGCAGAACAAAAATGCCTGCGCCAGCTGGTTGTTTTTAATGGCATTTTTTAACGTGTTGGTTATATGTTGCTGACCAACAACGGTATCAAAGGTAGCCGGGCGATATTTGCGTGCCGAAACAATAAAATTATCCACAGGCATAAAGATAATAAGAAATCAGGAATGTAAAAGTGGTGTTGGTAAATAGTGAGGAGGGGGTAGTAGCAGTTGCGGTGGCAGTAGCAGGACGGTATTAATACAGAGTGATGCAGTTGCAGTTTATTTACTACTTATATAAACTGCAACTGCAACTGCCACTCTTTTCAAGGGTTACTGCAGGTCATCATCCGGCAGGTGGTCGTCATCTTCGAGCGATGGCTTATCTGAGTTGGCGCCTTCGCCTATGTTTTGCAGGTCTTCACGGGCTTCGGCAATGTCGTCAAAGTCTTCATCATCTTCGTCGCCTAAGTTGCCTTCGGTTGGCAGGTCATCATCCGGATCACCGAGGCTTGTATATGGAGTGGTCTGCGTATCCGCAGGCGCTTCTCTAAGGTCAAATAAGAATTGCATAGTTGTATTGTTTTTTAATATAAACGTCTGCAATTGAGGGTTGTTTTGGCTCGCAGGCAACGTATTATCCACATTTGGGGGATATTCACAATTAAGGATGTAAGCCACAGCGAAGGCTTCTACGCCAACAAGCCCTGCTGGGGCGAAGAAACTTTTATCTGGTATTGAAGTTATAATATCTCAATACCTGTTATTTCTTTTACCTTATAATAGCCTTTAGCCTGCGGTAAAAAAACCTCAATATCCTGTGAGGAAATTTTTAGCTTTTTGCCCGTAAGGTTGGTGCCGGCATTTATGAAACTTTCAGAACCGGGAAACTGCCTCAACCATAAAAAGGATATTTCGCTTCCTGTGTTATCACTTATTACAATATAATTAAAGCCTTTTGTGTCAATTCTTTTAAAACTCCCCCTGGTTAATTGCGGGTTTTCGGTTGTCGCTTTATTATCATCTACGGCCATTAGGGTGGCTAATTTTAAGAACGGCGCGCATTTTTGTTTAAGGAGGTTTAAACCAAGGCCCAAGCCTATTTTTTTCATAGCTGATTGATCTGTTACATCTACGCCATGTTCTTCAGCAACACCCATAGCCATATCGGCATACTTTAAAAAGCTGTTCATAAACACATCGGTTGCTTCTTTCTTATTAGATATTTTACTTATATCAACCTTCGTCAGATCAATGCATAAAGAGTCCATTAAACGTTGTTCAGTTGGGCCAATTTTTTCTTGTGCTATTACAGGTTGAAGGCATGCTATTAGCAAAATTGCGAGAAGTAAAAACTTATTCATTTTAATAGTATAGTTATGTGAAATGTCAGATACGAAATTAACAGGATTATTAGTATAGAAAAATGATTTTATAAATGAAATGTATAATTAAGGGATACCTGCAAAAACGCAGGGCTATTCCCTCGTAAAACGGCTTTTAGTGATGTAATATAATCACAACCCTGTTTATATAAACCCGGTTGCAGCGTATACCGGCCTGCGTGTAGGGCCTTGCAGGCGTATGAGCGTAAAACGGGACTGCCATGACCGAAGCACCACTGTAACTGCTTTTCAAAATTATACTATATCAGTACTCAATTGCGCGGGGCATCCTTTAGCTTCAAAAGCCGGGCATAACCCCCTTTAATAAAGTTCAATTCACTATTTGACAACTCAAAAAATCTTCTTACATTTGCGTCCCCGATTATAGCGGGTAAATAATTAAAAATCAAAGTATAATAATGCAACAGTACGAAACAGTCATCGTTCTTACCCCGTTGTTATCAGAAGAAACTGCTAAAGAGGTTGTTACCAACTACAGCAAAATTCTTACTGATGGCGGAGCCGAAATTGTCCAGGAGGATAATTGGGGTTTGAAGAAATTAGCGTACCCTATCCAAAAGAAAACTACAGGGTATTATCACTTAACTGAATACAGGGCTCCGGGTGAATTAATTAACAAATTGGAAGTCCAGTTCAGGCGTGATGAACGCGTTTTGCGTTTCTTAACTATCGCATTGGATAAACATGCCATTGCTTACAACGAGAAAAAACGCAGCGGAGCTTTCAATCAAAAGAAAACCGTTAAAACAGAGGAGGCAGCAAGCTAATGGCAAACGATCAAATTAAATATGTTACCGCCCCCAAAGTGGAGGATAACCGTAAGAAATACTGCCGTTTTAAAAAGAACGGTATCAAGTATATCGATTACAAAGACGCTAACTTTTTATTAAAGTTTGTTAACGAGCAGGGTAAAGTATTGCCACGCCGTTTAACAGGTACTTCATTAAAATTCCAGCGTAAAGTGGCCCAGGCTGTTAAGCGTGCGCGTCACATTGGTTTATTACCTTATGTTACTGATTCATTAAAATAATAGGAGGTAAAACAACATGGACATTATTTTAAAACAAGACGTAAAAAACCTGGGCGATAAAGACGATGTAGTAAGCGTTAAAGCCGGTTATGGCCGTAACTTCCTTATCCCTAAGGGTTATGGTATACTGGCAACCGAATCTGCACGTAAAGTTTTGGCTGAAAACCTGAAACAAGCGCAGTTTAAACAAGAGAAAATACGCAAAGACGCTGATGCTATTGCTGCTAAACTGGAAGGTGTTAAACTTACCATTGGCGCTAAAGCCGGCGAAACCGGGAAAATATTTGGCGCTATTAACACCATACAGGTTGCTGATGCACTGAAAAAAGAAGGTTTTGAAGTTGACCGTCGCCGTATCACTTTTGACCAGGAGCCTAAATTTGTTGGTGATTACACCGCAATAGTTAACCTGCACAAAGAAGTGAAGGTTCAGGTTCCTTTCTCAGTAGTTGCTGAGTAAAGCCCCACCCAACCCTCCCCAAAGGAGAGGGCTTGATAAGGCAATTAGATATTAGATTTAAGGTGTTTGGCTTTTGCCAAACACCTTTCTTTTTATACTTTTATTTATGAAGGGATTTTTTAAGCTCATCTTCCGGCTAATTAAGCTGGCATTCATTTTTTTTGTGGCGATAAGCCTGCTTGGGGTACTGGCATACCGTTTTATAAACCCGCCCGTTACCTGGCTGATGATAGGCCGCGCTATCGACCGCAAAGCCGATGGCAAGGACTGGAAGATAGACAAAGAATGGAAGGACTTCGACGAGATATCCGACAATATGAAACGTGCCGCCATAGCCGGCGAGGACCAGCGCTTTATGACACACCACGGTTTCGACCTGACGGCTATTGAGCGGGCTGTTAAAAAGAACCAAAAGAATAAAGCAAAAAAGACGAAGAAAATAATAGGCGGCAGTACCATTACCCAGCAAACCGCTAAAAATGTTTTCCTGTGGTCGGGCCGTTCGTGGTTTCGCAAGGGGCTGGAGGCATGGTTTACCGTGCTAATAGATACCTTTTGGAGCAAAAAGCGCGTGCTGGAAGTTTACCTCAACGTAATAGAAATGGGCGACGGCATCTACGGCGCCGAAGCCGCCTCACAAGCCTACTTTCATGTACCGGCATCGCAGCTTACCAAAAGGCAGGCCGCTGCTATCGCATCTATATTCCCGAGCCCGCTGCATTGGTCGGCTACTAACCCCAGCAGGTATGTGCTGCACCGGCAGGGTTTAATACGTATGAATATGCGGCGTATGGGGCGGTTAGATTTTTAGCCGCCTACCTCCTTGAAGGTGGGGAATAACAATTTTTTATCAGGACGGTTGTTGGGTTAACCGATTTTGTTCCATTTTGGTAAAGTGCCATATAGGTTAAAATATTTACTGAGCAATATTTTTTCGATTTCTATTGGGCAGTCGTTGGTGTTTTCATCGTGTGTAGCATACCAATAGATATCAAGTGCCTCAATCTTTTCAAGCAAAATTTGATTCAGCCATGACTTCTTTCTTGGTATTTTTCCAAATTGATGGCCATTTACTATTCTATCTTTTAAGCCACCAAGGCCCGCTTTACGAACAAATATGGTTCCGTCATTATTCATTTTCCCTGAACGCCCAATATAGATTAAATTAATTTTCCCTCCTTGTAAGGCGTACACAAGATAAATGCCGCTTTTATTAGTGGGGGCATTGCAGGCATTAGAGAGATGGTCAGTTTGTTTTAGAAAAAAATGACCATGATTTTTATATCTTACTAATTCATCAAACATTTTAAATAACAATTACTTATACTTCCAATGCCTCGTCTTCCCTTCACCAATCCACTCTAAAGCAGTTTCCATGCGCTTATAGCGGGTAGCATCGGTTTTGGCTTCGGTTATCCATTCTACGTATTCCTTCTTTTGTGAGGGGCTGAATTTTTCGAAGTTGGTCATAGCGTTTATATCTTCGCTAAGTGCCTTCAAAAAATAATCGGGGGTAACCAGTTCGGGTTTCTTTTCGGTGTTATGTTTACGGATGGGCGTTTTTTCGCCTTTTTCGTTCAGCGCGAACGCCTCTTGTATATATTGAATAAGTATATCGTCGGGCGGCAGGTCGGCCAGGGTGGTGAGTTTGCCTAAATTGCCGGCGGCAACAATGTCGGTATTGAGTATCTTGTGTGTGTCTTTCAGCAGCGCGGCACTCCAAAACCCGAAGGAACAGTGCTGTTTAAAGGCGGCTAACTGGCAAACCGGCCCCTTATGGTCAAAAAATGGCGAGCTCCACTTCATGGTTTCCGTAATTTCGGGGCAGGCGCGGTGTACCAGCTCACGCAGGTGTATCAAAATGGGCCTGGCAAAATCTGCCGACTTAGCTATATAAGCGTCAACGCGGTTATCGTACTTTTCCATAATGCAATATAGTTAGTCATTTAACAATAGTCGTTAAGCCCCCTCTAATCCGATAGCTATCGGATCTCCCCCAAAGGGTGAGACTTTAAAAAACTTCTTCAAGTCCTCTCCTTTGGAGAGGATCCGATAGCTATCGGATTAGGTGAGGCTCCTACCTACTCCTGCACCATATTCGCCAACTCTACCGATGTCTCATAACTCACCCCTTTTATCCGTGTCACTTTATCATCCAGACAAACCGTATCAACAGTGCCGGCAGTATTAGTGAGCAGCAGCTTAACCCTAACGTTTGGCTCGTAGCCGCCATCTATCGTTTTAAGGGACGCTAAAAATTTGGTCAGCTTATCAATTTCAGCCTTATCAGTTACCGTGCGGGCCTTCCATTTGTCTTTATAGTAGGTATCAAACCTGTCGCAGGTAATGGTAAACATGGTTTGCGTTTGATAGGATATGGCTTCAATGGTAACCGATTTTACCTCATCGGTTTGTTTTTTGCTTTGGCAGGCGCTTAACACCACTATGGCAAGCAGTAACAGGATATATGGTTTTTTCATAACATTTTGCCTTATCTGTTACCAAAAGTAGTATTTTTAAAATAGTTAAGCTATCGTAATTGAGCAAGATACGGGTTTTACAGCAAGGCGCTCCCGGGTACTTTTGTTGTATAAAAAACGAATACCATGGAAACACAGGAAGCAATTAATTATCACCGTATAGAGAAAGCGATAGCCTATATCAAAAGCAATTTTAAAAACCAGCCCGACCTGGATGATGTGGCTGAAAAGGCCGGCCTTAGCCCCTTTCACTTTCAGCGTATGTTTACCGACTGGGCTGGCATCAGTCCGAAGAAGTTTATACAGTTCCTGAGCCTGGAACATGCTAAAAACATCCTGAAGCAAAAACAGGCCACGCTGTTTGATACCGCCTTTGAAACCGGTTTAAGCGGCACCGGCCGCCTGCACGACCTGTTCATTAACTTAGAGGGTATGACACCGGCCGAATACAAGAACGGCGGCGCGGCGCTCAGCATCAACTACAGTTTTGCCGAAAGTCCGTTCGGGGATATCATCGTGGCATCTACGCCAAAGGGTATTTGCTACATGGCGTTTGCCGATGACAGGGACGAGGCGTTTAAGCAGTTACGGGTGCAGTTCCCCAATGCGACCTACAGCCAGTTTGCCGATATGCTGCAGCAAAACGCCCTGTTCATATTTAAAAAGGATTGGACGGAATTGAGCGAAATAAAACTTCACCTAAAAGGCACCGCCTTTCAGCTTAAAGTATGGCAGGCTTTGCTAAAGATACCCGTTGGCGGATTGTCTACCTATGCCGGTGTGGCGCACGATGTGCAGATGCCGACAGCATCGCGGGCGGTGGGCAGCGCGGTGGGCGATAACCCGGTAGCGTTCTTGATTCCATGCCACAGGGTGATCAGATCGACAGGCGAATTTGGCCAATATCATTGGGGCACAGATAGAAAAACGGCCATGATAGGCTGGGAAGCAGCAAGTTTACAGGATAATACAATCGAAATATGAACATCAGTAATATCGACAGCAGTAAGCTAACAGAAGACCTGAATAACAGGGGTTATGCCATAGTGCCCAATATCCTGACCGAAAAGGACTGCGATATTTTGGTGAGCGAGTACAACAATGCTGCGTTATACCGCAAAACGGTAATAATGGAACGGCACCAATACGGGCTGGGCGAATACAAATACTTTAACTACCCTTTGCCGGCTGTTATTGAACAATTGCGCACCGGCATTTATCCCTTACTGGCCCCGGTAGCCAATAACTGGATGAAAGTGCTGAATATTGATATGCAGTTTCCGGCTACACAAGGGCAGTTACTGGAGCATTGCCATGCCGAAGGGCAGCTAAAAGCCACGCCCCTTATTTTGCAATACAGCAAAAGTGGCTACAATGCCTTGCACCAGGATCTGTATGGCGATGTGTTTTTCCCGATGCA
>JBDSIC010000116.1:0-3740 GCA_039918195.1 Mucilaginibacter sp. | reverse complement strand
CGTGCCGGCGGCAGCATCCCGGCCGTAAAATCAACCATCCCGGCATCTATAGTTTCCGGCTTAAAGGCGTTCGCGGCGGCATTATACAGGGTGTATTTTTGCGCCCTGTAATACGAGTAAACAATATCATCATTATTTGATACGCTAAGCGCCGGCGAAAACTCCGTTATACCGCTTATCCCCGTAAAGTAATCGGTCATCCTGTCAGTTTTGCCTGTTGCCAGTTCATAACGGTATAAGTTGCGGAAACCATCCCTGTTAGATAGGAAATAAACCTTTTTGCCGTCGGCGCTGTATTGCGGGTTTAAATTATTGGCACCGTTAAACACCTTAATATCGGTTACGGCCAGTGTAGCTGTATCCAGTTCGGCCAAATTAAAGCTTATATCCTGCGATAACGACCGGTCGTAAGTAGTACGGTCGCTGGTGAATATTATCTTTTTACCGTCTTTTGAATAGCTTGGCTGGTAGTCGGAATATTTATCATTGGTAAGCTGCTTTACCTGTTTGGTATCAAAATTATAAGTATACAGGTCGCCCTGTCCTTCAGACATTCCCTGGAACACGATGCTTTTGCCATTAGGCGACCACGACAGGTTGCTGATCTGTTCAGCCTTACCCATAGCTATGGTTTGCCTTACCCTGCCGCCGGGCACATCCACAACAAGCAGCATGTTACGGCCTTTGCTGAACACGCTGAACGCAAATTGCTTACTATCGGGCGACCATGCCCCGGCAGATTCGATAAAGTTAAATTCATCAATGTGTGAGTTAGATACCTTGCTGGTGAGCTTTTTTATAATGCGCCCTGTTTTGGCGTCGGCCAAATAAAGGTCGATACTGAACAAGCTTTTTGACGACAGGAAGGTAAGGTATCTGCCGTCGGGACTGATAGCCGGGGCCACGTTCATATCGCTGCCGTTCTTGTTGTCAACTATTTTATAGCCTACAGGCACCTGCGAGGTGTCCTTCAGCATCGGCTTATAAGTTGCTTCGATAGAGTTTTTCCACAGGGTCGACAGGGTTTTATCATCATACCCAAAGGTGCGCCTGATGCCATACTGCAGCCCGAAACGCGCGGTATTTTTAAAGAAAGGCACAATCACGGTATCGCCATAAGTAGAGCCGATGAATGACCAGAACGCTTCGCCATAGCGGTAGGGGAAGTACTTGTTGCTTTGTGTGAGGTCTTTTACCGACGGAATATCCTTATTCAAGTAAGCATCGCGCATCCACATGGCAGTGTAAGCATCCTTTTTACCAATGGACAGGTATTCGGCCATGCCCTCTATCATCCACAGCGGGATATTGGCCAGATTTTCAAAACTGCTTGAATCTTTACCCAGTAAAACATGGTATTGGAAAGCATGCACCAGCTCGTGCCCTAAAACATGGCGGGTGGTATGGTTGGTTTCCATTACAGGCATTATTATCCGGTTCTTTAGGCCTTCGGTAATACCGCCGGTACCCACACCAATCTCACCTTCAACAACGGTGGACTGCTGGAAGTCCGGGTGGTTGTTATATAGTATAATAGGGTTCGCCTTATAAAACGTATCCCTGAAAACCTGCTGGTGCAGGGTGTACCACAACTCGTTTTCCTGCGCAAAACGTTTGATCAAACTATCATTCTTCATGTAATAGTAGATATCAAAATGCGGGGTTTTGTATACCTTAAAGTCAAGCTTTTTGTAGCGCACCTTGTTTTGCCCGAAGTATTGCGCCTTTGCATCATCATTAACACATAGCAAGCTAATTAAGGTAAAAAAAATAACAGCATATTTTACCGCTTTTCCGGCAGGGGCGTAAGTATAAAGTTTACTCATATTGATGCTGATAGGAAATGCAATTTACTTAAATGTATGTTAAATAAAAACACCTTACTGTGGTGATTCCGGTACCGGTGTTATGTCTACCGGGTTTTCGGGTATGCTGATAATTGGGTCGGTTCCAAGCGAATCAACACCTGCGCCGCCTAAACTATCGGTAACCGCAGTATCAATCCTTATCTGCGGCGACGGACACATGTACTGCTTGGTTATTTTAACCCAAGGTTTGGGGAACGGCCCCTCTGTATAGCCCGATTTTGGGTCGGCATAAACCTTTTCCATAAAACGCCCGAAGATAGGCAGGGCGGTGCGGGAGCCTTCGCCTGTTTCAGATGTTTTAAAATGTACGCTGCGGTCATCCGCGCCAACCCATACACCGGTTACCAAATCTTTGGTGATGCCCATATACCAGCCGTCCACGTAGTCGGACGAGGTGCCGGTCTTTCCGCCTATCTGGTTATTCTTTTTCCAAAGCTCATATTCCCACAAGGCCTGTGATGTACCGCCCGGTTCTTCCATACCGCCGCGGAACATATACAGCATCAGCCAGGCTGTTTCTGCGCTGATCACCCTTTCGGCTTTCAGCGTAAACTCTTTCAGCACGTTACCGTCATGGTCGGTAATTTTGGTTACCAGTAATGGATCAACCTTTTCGCCTTTATTTAAAAATGTGCCGTACGCGCGTACCATTTCGTAAACCGATACATCGTTTGAGCCTAACGATACCGACGGTACAGATTCTAAATGACTTTCGATACCGCACTTATGCGCATATTCAACCACTCTATCCCAGCCCACCTTCTCGGTAACCTGCGCGGTAATGGAGTTTACCGACCGCCCCATAGCCCAACGCAGTGACATTTCGCGGCCTGTAAAATTAAAATCAGCATTGTTGGGCGACCATTCCTCGTCCTTGCCGTGGTCTTTATACCTGATGGTTACGGGCCTGTCCACAAACTTATCGCAGGGGGTAAAGCCGTTATCCAGCGCGGTTAAATAGGCAAAAGGTTTAAATGTAGAGCCGGCCTGCCTTTTTGATTGGCGCACATGGTCGTAATTGAAATATTTATAGTTGATACCGCCAACCCAAACCTTTATTTTCCCGGTTGATGGCTCAAGTGTCATCATGCCCGTATTTAAAAGGCGGGCATAATATTTTATCGAGTCGACACTGGAAAAAGTGGTGTCCTGTTCGCCGTTCCAGGTAAATACCTTCATCCTTTTAGGGGTATTAAAGTACTCCTGTATCTTCAGGCTATCGCCTTTGTATTGTTTTTGAAGCAGTTTATATATGGGCAGGCGCTGCTCATTCTTTAAAATAAAATCCTTTATCTCTTCGCCTTTCGAGTCGCGCCAGGGGTTTTCATCGCCCCAAACATTATTAAAACGCCTTTGCAGCGATTTCATTTTTTCGGTAACAGCTTCTTCTGCATATTGCTGCAGGTGCGAATCGATAGTAGTATATATCTTCAGGCCGTCTTCGTACAGGTTGTAGTCGTTTTCTTTGCACCACTTGTCGAGCCATTTTTCAACCGCCCGGCGCAGGTACGAATCGCCGTGCGAATCCTCGTCAACATAACTCAGGTCGAGTTTTAAGGGTGATCTGCTGTAGTAAGCGTACTCCTTATCGGTAATGTGCTTGTATTTCTTCATCTGCCCCAATACCACGTTACGGCGCTCTGTAGATTTTTCGGGGTTGCGAATGGGATTATAGGTGGATGTAGCCTTTAACATGCCTATCAGCGTTGCGGCTTGCGCCGGGTTAACTTTATCGGGCTGCGTATTAAAAAATTTTAACGTAGCGGTTTTTATGCCGAATGAATTATTCCCGAAAGGCACCGTATTAAAGTACAGGGTAAGTATTTGCTGCTTGGTGTAAACATGTTCTATTTTAAGTGCGGTTAGCCACTC
>JBDSIC010000115.1:0-2692 GCA_039918195.1 Mucilaginibacter sp. | reverse complement strand
AAACAATGTGAAACGTATGCTGGCCTATTCCAGTATCGGCCACACCGGGTTTGCTTTAATGGCTATTGTCACCTTTTCGGCGCAAGGGGTAAGCTCACTCATCTATTACCTGGCGGTTTACGCGCTGGCCAATATCGCGGCACTGGCATTGGCTACTTATTTTTCAAACGTTGCCGGGGCCGAAAATGCCAGCGACTATAAAGGGTTGGGTTCAAAGCACCCGGTAGCTTCGGTAAGTTTTGTGGTGGTGCTAATATCTTTAACCGGTTTGCCTGTCACCGCGGGTTTCACTGCCAAGCTATTCGTGTTTTCGGCGGTGTATGGTGTTTACCAGCAGGGCCATGATAGCTGGCTGCTGGCATTGCTGATAACAGGCGCGTTAACCACGGTCGTATCGCTGTTTTACTACATCAAAATACCGTTAAATTTGTTCTTAAAAAGAAAGAAAAATACCGCGATCGAACCGCTTAGTGATTATAAACTACAGCTTTTTTGTGCAATTATTTCCGTATTTCTTCTTTTGGCAGGTATTTTCCCCGATTTTCTGTATAAACTATTTTAGTTTTCAATAAAATGGTGCTATTTGTAAAAAGTTATCAACTATTTGCATAATTGTATAATAAAAATCATATTTTCACGCCTTTTTAAACCCCATTTTATAAAAAGAATGAAACGGTATGTTCCTTTTTCCCTGATCGTAATTGCTTTAATATTAACATTTCTATTTCCTTCTATCGAACTTAATAGCAAAGCCGAAGCGCATTTTGATAAGGGCGATATAGCCTGGATGCTGATGTCCACAGCATTAGTTTTGATCATGACACCGGGCCTGGCATTCTTCTATGGTGGTATGGTGAACAAAAAAAATGTGATATCTACCATGCTGCAAAGCGTAGTGTGTATGGTAATTATCACAGTAATATGGGGTATATGCGGCTTTAGTTTAGCCTTTGGCAAAAGCATAGGCGGCGTAATAGGCGATCCGCGCACTTACTTTATGATGAAGGGGATGCTGGGTACCGCCAGCTGGCCGTTAGCGCCAACCATCCCGCTGCTTTTATTTGCCATGTACCAGTTAAAGTTCGCCATTATCACCCCGGCGCTTATTACCGGCGCGTTTGCCGAACGTATCCGCTTCAACTCCTATATTATATTCCTGATACTATTTTCCATATTCATTTTCTCGCCGCTGGCGCACTCTACCTGGCACCCCAACGGAATCCTGTTCAACTTAGGTGTGCTTGACTTTGCCGGCGGTACCGTTGTGCATATGTCGGCAGGCTGGGCGGCATTAGCTTCGGCGCTATACTTAAAACGCCGTAACGAGCCAAGTCATTCACCGGCGCGTGTTACTTATGTAATAATTGGTACCGGCTTGTTATGGTTTGGCTGGTTCGGCTTTAATGCCGGTTCGGCAATGGGCGCTAACCCGCTTGCTGTTTCGGCCTTGGCTACCAGTACCACGGCTTCGGCAGCAGGCGGTATCACCTGGATATTTTTTGATATGCTGCGCAAGCGCAAACCATCAGCTATGGGCACCTGTATAGGCGCGGTAGTGGGTTTAGTTGCTATTACACCGGCTGCAGGCTTTGTATCAGTGCCCCATTCGCTTGCTATCGGTATCATATCAGCCGTGGTAAGTAATTTGGTGGTGGAGTGGCGCACACGCACCAGTATTGACGATACACTGGATGTATTCCCCTGCCACGGTGTAGGCGGTATGGTGGGTATGCTGTTAACAGGCGTATTCGCGCATAAAAATGTAAACCCGGCGGTAACCACCAATGGTTTGTTTTTTGGCGAAACCCACCTGTTTTGGGTGCAGTGCGTGGCTTTGGTAGGCACCTCAGTATTCGCATTCTTTGGCTCTCTATTATTGTTAAAGATAACCGATATGATATCGCCTTTACGTGTGTCAATGGAGGAAGAAGTTGTAGGCCTGGACATTAGCCAGCACGGGGAAAAACTGTAATGCGGGCTTATTAAAATTGCATTAAACTTTTATCAATTTAAATGCAATTTTATGACAATCAGGATTACAAGTTCCAACTTTAAAATTGTACTTTTGCCTGCTCATTACAAATCATGAGCGATCAGATTAAACATGAATGCGGTGTGGCATTTATCCGCCTGTTAAAGCCACTTTCTTATTACCAGAAGAAGTACGGGACTGCCCTGTACGGATTAAACAAGCTTTACCTTTTGATGGAAAAACAGCATAACCGCGGCCAGGATGGCGCGGGTGTTGCTACCATTAAACTGGATATTGAGCCCGGTAAACGCTACATCAGCCGGCACCGCTCAATGGCTTCAAATGCCGTTGCCGATATCTTTGAATACATCCAGAAAAAGTTTGCCGATGTACAAAAGGAAAGCCCCGAAAAGATGGCCGATGCCGAATGGCTGAAAGAAAACATGAGCTTTACGGGCGAGGTTTTATTAGGGCACCTGCGCTACGGTACACATGGTAAAAATAAGATAGAAAGCTGCCACCCGTTTTTACGTCAAAACAACTGGAAAACCCGTAACCTGGTAATTGCCGGCAACTTTAACATGACCAATGTTGACGAACTGCTTCAGCAATTGTACGACCTTGGCCAGCATCCTAAAGAGAAAGCCGATACGATTACTGTGCTTGAAAAAATGGGCCACTTTTTGGATACCGAAAACCAGGACCTGTTTGACCACTTTA
>JBDSIC010000114.1:0-8588 GCA_039918195.1 Mucilaginibacter sp. | reverse complement strand
GCCGGCATAGCGTACAGCGGCGGGACGCCGCGGGGTAACGGTCACTCGCCAGGAGGCGAGCGACGGCACTAACCCGTCTACTTCTTCAAATACTTCAAATAAAAATATTTAAAAAAAGACCTTAACGGTGTGCGTTTATCTTGCTGGTAAGTGTAGAGCTGGTCGCTTAGCCAAAAAAAGGATTCTTTAAAAAATTCAGGGTGTTTGCTGTAGATATATTCGCGGGCCCGGTTGTAGCGCTCCAGGCTGTCGTCGTTGGTTAGGGATGCGCCCCGTACGCGGTAATCAAACAATGTTTCATTCACATACTTAAACCGGTAGCCGGCTTTTATGGCCCGCAGCCACAGGTCCCAGTCCTCCTGCCCTTTGCGAAGTATTTCTCCTTCATCAAAACCGCCGGTGGTTTCCCATACTTCGCGGCGTACCATAGCGCACATGTCAATGTAATTACGCGCCATTAGCAAAGGTACATGCAATTCGCCCGGGGTAAACAGCGGCTTGCTTGTTTCTCCAAAAAAGGCGGCATTGCCATACACTACATCAGCCTTATCATTACTAAGAATGTCAATCCCTTTTTCGATAAGGCGTTCGCGTATCTTATTATCGCTATCTAAAAAAACTAAATACTTGCCATGCGAATTTCTTACTGCGGTGTTACGCGCTGCAGCAGGGCCCTTATTGGTTTGATGAATGATGGTGCATATATCCTTTTTTTCCAGCTGATCTAACACATCAATAGAGTACGGGTCGGTAGAGCCGTCGTTACAGATCACTATCTCGCAGCTGATATCGTGCCTGCCAAGCAAGGGTTGAACGCTGCTAATGGCATCGGGCAGGTATTTGCCGGCATTATAGTAAGGTATGATTATCGATACATCCATTAAAACAGCTTTGACTGTATTTTACGTAAAACTTTGCTGATATAATAATAAGGTAAATATGCGTCGCCTTTATATTTAGATACCAGTTTTTTTCTGTCAGCAAAGTGCGCCAGGTACTCAGGGTGTTCCATCCAGTTGCCGCTAACACCATCGGTACTAAATTTGGCGATGATGAGCGGTGTATAGACCGAGGCAGTGTTTTCGGCAAATACTTTCAGGTTGAAATCCCAGTCGGCGGCCATTTTATATTGGGTATCGTATATTCGCTCTTTAAAAAGCGACTTATGATAAAATATAGCCTGGTGGCAAATACAGCGGTCTATAACTAAATTCCAAAAATTGTAGTTCTCGTAACGCTCGATATTGCCTGCCGTAGTAACCACATCGCCGTGTATCACCTTAGTTTTTGTAGCCGAAGAAATAATGCTGTTTATTTTAAAAAAGATGGTATCGTCGAACAAGGCATCGTCGCTGCCTAAAAAATACAGCCAGCGGCCTTTGGCTTGCGCAATTCCTTTGTTCATGGCATCATAAATACCGGTATCTTTTTCGGATGTGACCTTTATTTTATCACTGTTAAAAGAATTGGCTATGGCTACCGTGTCATCGGCAGACTGGCCGTCGATAACCAGTACCTCAAACTTTTGGTATGATTGTGCCAACACGCTTTTAAGGCAGGCAGCAATGGTGGCAGCACTGTTGTAAGCGGGTATAATTACCGAAAACTGAATATCATAGCCTATATCCATAATTCTCAATAAAAGGTTTCCAAAATTCAAGGTTATCATACAGCCACCAGGCATGGCATCCCATGGGCAGCTTGTCAGCATTCATTTGGTACAGCACCACGGGGTTTACCTCGAAGCTGAACTGATAAGCATCAGTTACCGGGGCCAGCTTAAAACCAAGAAAAGCGGGTGCCATAAACTCAAACACTACCTTATCCTCGAACAAAAACCCGGCCTTTTGTATGGTCGCGTTCTCTGTATAAAGCAAACTTTTTAGGCGCGATAATTTACGCAGCTGCTTAAATATCGGCCCCTTAAACTTCATGATCCATTTTTGCTGGCGGAATACAGAGTGCTTGGTTGGGTCGACATAATACACTTTTTTCAGGCATTGCTGCATGGTTTTTATATTGCGCAACGAAAAGCCCGAATTGCCCACACCTATAATTTTAGCTTCGTCCGCAGGTACATTATCAAACCATGGCGCACCGATATAATCGTAACCCTTATTGCACCAATGCTCCAGTTGGTCGCTGAATATAAAGGCATCCAGTTCGTACGTAAGCAGGTATTCGTATTGCTGAAACAGCTTGTAAAAGTACTGGCTCATTTTAAGCTTGTTATAATCAAGCTTACTGGCCTGCCACTTTTTGTCGATGTACTTTACGTTAAATTCGGGCACCAGTGCTTTATAGGCACTTAGGTCGAGCCCTTTTGGCGCTACAATATAAATGGGGTGTTTACCCAATACTTTAAAGCATTGCTGAAAAGATATCAACTCGTAATACTCGGGCGCGGCGCTGTGCACCGGGATAACCACGCATACTTTTTTGCTCATGCCCTGATGATTTTAGGTAATTTTAAATACCGCCTCACCAGGCGCATCAGTATATCCCGTTCTTTTTTATGATTGCCTGCCGTGCGGCGGATAAACCGCCCCCAAAATTTGGCCATCTTTATAAATTCCAGCAAGGTAAATCTTACTTTCCGGGTATCTATATTATCTAACACCTGTATCCCTTCTGTAAGCCACGCGCCGTTATCTTTTGCCGTGTTTGATATGTTGTTATGATACCACCTGAAGTAGTTGAGCTTTTCGCTGGTGTGCGCCAACCCTGCACGCTGTAATATGCGGGTGTAAAATATCCAGTCGCCGCAGGCGCGGTAAGCCGACAGTCCCTTAATGGCATCGGCGGCAAGGTCGCGGCGGATAATGGCCGAGCTGGCATTTTGTATGGTACACTGCCAGCTTAAAAATTTGCGTATCTCTTCAGTACCCGGCCTGTAAAACGATTGCTTATGCACCGAAAGATCTGCACCTGCCTCGCCCTTGTCATCCACCCAATGCGAGCCGGAAAATACAATACCTGCATCCGGATTTTCGGCGGCCAAAGCTAAAAGGGTTTCTAAAAATACAGGGGAAGCGTAGTCGTCGCTTTCGGCTATCCATATCCATTTTCCCTTGGCTTCGGCTATCCCTTTTTCCCACTGACTGAAGGGGCTGCCGCTGTTGGTATCGTTATAAATGATCTTGCTGATGTGTTTATCGTACTTATATCCCGCAATAACACCATGACTGTTATCGGTCGAGTTATCATCTAAAATAATAACTTCAAAATCGGGGTATATTTGGGCAAGTACGCTATCTATCCGTTGCTCAAGGTATTGGGCATGGTTATAATTGGGTATAATAACAGATACCTCGGGCATGTTAAACAGCTTGATTATTTATTAATGCACTGATAAACAGTTAAACTTAAGCATACCATTAATAAATTCAGTATTTATTTTGCCGCGCGCCGTTTATTTGTTCCGCAAATACTTTGGTATACTCCCTTGCCGATTTACCGCTTAGGTGTATCTGGTCGCGAATGGTTTCATACTGTGCTATATCAACGTCGGGTAGGTAATGGTATTGGCCGGCGGGCAGGTATTGCGCGAAGGCTGCACGTATGGCTTGGCTCTGGTCGTTAGAGTACACTTCCTGGTGTACCGGCGTACCGTAAAAATACACCTTGGTGCCCCGCTTCTGAAACCAGTCTACCTCTTTTTTTAGCTTGGTGAACATTTCCTTTACCATTACCGGGTCCACCGCATTGCGTAAACGTTTCATCTCGGCATAGTGGGCGGTTTCGTCAATGGTCTTTATCGTATCGCCCTGGAATACACGCAGCACCGGGTTAAAAAGATAATCGCTAAAAAGCTGTATGCGCGGCTCGGCATGCAGGTTAATGTAGCCGGCTACCTGCCCAACGGGCTGATAGGCATCCTGTAAAATAGGCACATGCTTTTTACTGTAGTAATTCAGCTCGTTAAAAATATAGTCCTCAAAGTTTGGTGTAGCGGGTTTCAGTATGGCGTTTTGCTCCACAAACATATATTTTGGATGTCCGTTGCCCTGCCTTACTATCTCAAAGCCATCCCATACCGAAAAGCCCGGGTAGGTTAGCATGTAAACGCCGGCAGGTAAACTATCGGCATTTACTTTATCTGTTAACGAAGTACCTAATATCACATCGCATTTCCTCAGCGAATCTGAATAAACGTAATCCTGTGTGCGGATAATATTTTTTTGCCACTGGTGCTGCGCCACAGGGGCCGAATTGCCATAGTTAATGTAGGCAGCATACAATGCAAGGGCAACAACCGCAAATAATACCGATCTGAAAATCATTTAACGCTAAAAATTAAAATATATAAATGCTGACGATTGTGAACTGTTAATGATGATGAAAAACAACATCGGCCCGTATACCAGATATTCGGCCTTCGAAAATATGTACTTAACCGTAATGGTTTCTTTAAACCTGTACAGCAAGTGCATCAATACAATTGGCGACGAATAGATGCACAGGTAAGTTATCAGGTTGTAATTATCCTTAAACTCAGTATTGTTGATAAAAAGCATACCATAATCAATGGCACCCTGCAAGGTAGGGAACCTGAACAGCGCCATACACGGCACAATAACAAAGAAGTACGAAATTATCCAGCCCAGTATATTACGTATGGTATTAAAGCCCCAGTTTTTGGTGCCTTTTTTAACCAAATGCTCTATCACCAGCGCGCTGCCATGGATGGAGCCCCATATAGCAAATGACCATTTGGAACCGTGCCACAAACCCGCTATCACCATCGTAATAAATATATTGAACAGTGACACGATCTTACCCCTGCGCCCGCCGCCGAGCAAATTGGTGTACACATAATACCTAAGGAATGATGAAAGGGTAATATGCCACCTGCGCCACAGCTCGCTAAGCGACGATGATACAAAGGGATAATCAAAGTTCTCTTCCAACTGGTAGCCGAACAGGCCCGCAAGGCCTAAGGCGATGTATGAGTAGCCTGCAAAATCAGCAAATAACTGGAAGGTGAAGCCTAATATTAAAGCAAACAGCGTTAAGGATGACAGGGTATCCATAGCCGGGCTTTGCAGCCATACAGTAAAATACTGCAGGTTGTTGGCCACCACCATTTTTAAGAAATAGCCTAATATCAGCTTGCGGAAGCAATACTGCCAGTTAATGGCATTGAACCGTTTTACCGCTATCTGCGGAAAAAAGTGGTTTGCCCGTAAAATAGGCCCCGCTATCAGGTGCGGGAAAAACGAAATGAACAGGAATACATCCTTAAAGTGCGTGTAAAAGTTTTGATGAGCCGGCACGTAATTACTGGCATTACGCGATTTATAAGTGTCAAAAAGTAGGCTTATCCCTTCAAAAGTGTAAAAGGATATTCCTATGGGCAGCCCCATTATCAGGAAGAAATTGTAAACGTCTGACGTTTCTTTGGTGAAGGTGGATACCACCATTAACCCGTATTTAAAAAACACCAGTATTAACACATTGAGCGTTATACCTATGGTTACATAAACCTTACGCCGCTTAAATTCGGTTGATTTGGTAATGAGCCAGCTGACCACCACATTCATGGTTGCCGAAAACAGCAGCAGGATAAGGAACGTGGTACTGTTTAAATAGTAAAATACCAGGCTGGATAATATCAGTATGTGCGTTTGATATTTTTTTAATGGCTTTAGATAGAAAAGTATAAATACAACCAGGAAAAAATAAACAAATTTCGCGTCAGTAAAAAGCATGTTTAAGTAGTGGTTTATCTTATAGTACTAAATTTAATCGGGGTTTATAATAACCGGCGCAACCGTTAGCAAACTTTATTTCCAAGCAGCTAAAACAGTTAACGGCAGCAGTTTTAAATACATTATTTAAAACTTGCACCTAATATATTACTTAAATATATACTAAGCACCATTTTTTTAAAACATTATAAAATATTTTCACACGCAATTTTTTTGCTGCCGCGAATATTCAAAAAACAAAAAGGCCCGAATCTTTTTACAGATACAGGCCCTTAAAAACTTTTTAGTGCTAATGCTTAAACATGAAAACTAAGGTTATAGATCGGCTAATCCCTTTGCTAAATACTCCTCTTGAGTAAGTATGATTAATTTCGGGTTTTGCCTTCGTACATCGTCAGCCACCCCAGACGGCAAAGATTGATCGAAAACAAAGTATTTTAATTCTTTAAATTGATTGATGGCTTCAATCAATTGCCTCCTATCACTAAATTTACAATCGCGAATAATCAGATGTTTAAGCGGCAATGCTTTTAAACTTCCTAAACGGTCTAAAACAAAGTAATCAAAAGTTAACGAGGAAACCTGTGTAAAATTAACCACCCAATCAGGAATATGCTCTTGTTCTTTTTTGGAAGCCGGATCAGAGTCAAAAGTTGATTGTAAGACTATATTTTTCACATTATAAATTTGCCGGGCTATCGCAGGAGGCAGTGTATTGGCCGTGAATTTAGGCGTGGCATAGAGTATATAAGGCTTATCGCCTTTTCCAATAACGGCGTATTTAGGATCGAGAGCCAATATCTTACGGCCACTTTCAAAAAAACCGGGATCAACATTAACAGTTGTATATTTCAGAACTGTTTTTGGAATAGTATCTTGTTTTGGTTTTTGCATATGTCCGACAGAACCAATAGTTATTAATACATATGGTATAATGTTCAACATTTGCCTACGATACCGTTAATTCCCCGCGCATATCGGTTTCCAACAATTCCTTTATTTTCTTCGGATCATCCAGCTGGCCCAGCAGGTACATAGTTTTGGTAACAGCCGCCTCAAAGGTCATGTCATAGCCATTGGCTACGCCTATATCCTTTAGCTGCTTGCTGGTTTCGTAGCGGCCAAGTTCAACTGTGCCTACCTTACATTGCGAAATATCCAGTATCACTTTACCACTGTCGATAGCGTTTTTAAGCATATCGATAAACCAGGCATCCGTTGTGGTATTACCGGCACCAAAGGCTTCCATCACTATACCCCTTACATCCGATGTCAATACGGTTTCAACTACCTTCGGACTAATGCCCGGGTACAGCTTCAGCACCGCTACATCGCTCGCCATTTCGTTATGTATCTCTAAATGCTTGCCGTTAGGCTGGCGTATATCATTCACACTAAAGCGTAAATGCACACCCGACTCGGCCAGTATAGGATAATTGGGCGAACGGAAAGCTTCAAACTTTGAAGAGTTATATTTAAACGAACGGTTACCCCTAAACAGCTTATAATCAAAGTAGATACAAACTTCGGGCACGCGTGCATGATCGTTCTTTTTTGCCTTGGCCAGCTCAATGGCTGTCATCAGGTTTTCCTTGGCATCGGTACGTACCGCGCTAATAGGCAACTGCGAGCCGGTGAATACCACAGGCTTGGCCAAATTATGCAACATAAAGCTTAATGCCGATGCGGTATAAGCCATCGTGTCCGAGCCGTGCAGTATCACAAAGCCGTCAACGGTATCGTAATTAGCTTCGATAAGGCGGGCCAGGTCACTCCACACCTGTGGGTTCATGTTCGATGAATCAATGATATTGGCAAAGGAGTGTACTTTTATTTTGCAGTTCAAACGTTCCAGTTCAGGAACATTATCCATTATCTGCTCAAAATTTATAGGCTTAAGCACCTTGGTAACAGGATCGCTCATCATACCTATTGTCCCCCCGGTATAGATGATTAGTATCTGGTTCATTAATGTAGGTTTCTGTTGGTTAATTATATTATTATATGCCAAATATGCTTTTTGAATTGCGCGTGGTGATGTCAGCAACCATATCCACACCTATGCCATAAAGGTCGGCAACCTTTTGGGCAACAAATAATAAATACGAGCTTTCATTTGGTTTACCCCGGTGCGGCACTGGTGTAAGATACGGAGAATCTGTCTCTAAAACTATATGCTGTATGTCAATTCCGGGCAAAACTTTATCCAGCCCGGCATTTTTATAGGTAACTACGCCGCCAATTCCCAAATAAAAACCCAGTTCAATTACCTTTTCAGCCTGTTCGGCCGTGCCGGTAAAACAGTGGAATATCCCTCTTAGCTTATCATCCGCTTCCTGCTGTAATACACTGTACACCTCGTCAAAAGCATCACGGCAATGTATCACTATGGGCAGGTCCAGTTGTTTGGCGTAGTTTATTTGCAGTTTGAATGCCTCAATTTGTCCGGCTAAAAAGGTCTTATCCCAGTACAGGTCTATCCCTATTTCGCCAATGGCATAAATTTTACGGTCGCCTCCAAGCTGCTTTATCTTTTCCCACTCATCCTGCCAGCCGACCTTTACATCGCATGGGTGCAAACCAAGCATGGGGTAACACATATCCGGGTAGCTATCCGTCAAACCAAAAACCAGTGGAACAGAATCGGCATCGACATTCGGCAAAAAAAGCCGGTCGACCTTGTTCATCTTGCAGCGCTGTATAAGCGCTGCCAGTTTCGCCTCGTCGGTTTCGTAGTATAAATGGGTATGTGTATCGGTTAACACCATGCGGCAAAAGTAAAAAGCCTCCCGGTTTATTACGGAAGGCTTTTTAAATTAATTTTTCTTTTTACCCGGGGCTGTTTTTTTAGCTGCCGGTTTCTTTTTGACGATCGAC
>JBDSIC010000113.1:0-3658 GCA_039918195.1 Mucilaginibacter sp. | reverse complement strand
GCGGAACTGCTCCATCCAGATATCCACCTCCTTCATTTTTTGTGCGTTAAAATGATAATGTATTTCGCGGCCGCTTTGTTTTTGCTCCACCAATTGACATTCATTCAGAATCTGAATATGCTTTGATATCGCCTGCCTGCTGCTATCAAAATGCTCGGCCAGCGCATTGGGTGTCATAGCACCTAAAGCTAACAGGCCTAAAATGGCCCGGCGGGTGGGGTCGGCAATGGCCTGGAATACATCTCGTCTGATCATATATGCAACTGTTTGATTGCAAATATATATGCAATCATTTAATTGCGCAAATTTATTTTCATTTTATTTATAAATTCAGCGTGGACGCTGAACCTTAACAGCATTCAAGCACGGACGCTTGAATGGGCGGAGGATGTTATCCGCTTAAATAAAAAAAACAAGGCTGCCATTATTTGCATTATACACTTATGCGGTACCACACAACGCTTTTATCCGTTTGCATTATTTTTTTGTCGTGCGACAATCCGCAGCCGACCTATCAATATCCTGCCGCTAACAAAAGTGTTGCCCGCGATAGTCAATTAATTGCCAGCCCCGACAGCGCAGGGTTATATACGCGTATTGAAACCGGGAAAACCACGCCCGAAGAAATAATCGCTTTTGCCCGCACACTGACCGGCGTGCCTTACCTGGCCGGCTCTACCGACCCCGCGCAGGGTTTCGACTGTTCGGGTTTTATAACCTACGTTTTTAATCATTTTGGCATAACGGTACCGCGCCGGTCGATGGACTTTACCAATGTTAATCGCGAAGTAAAAGTAAGTGACGCAAAGGCCGGCGACCTTATATTATTTACCGGCACTGATAGTACCATTCGTGTTGTCGGGCATATGGGTATCGTGGTATCAGCCGCGGGTGCGCCGGTTACCTTTATACATTCTACCTCGGGCAAGGCAATGGGCGTTACCGAAACATCGCTTAACCCCTACTATACCGGCAGGTTTGAGAAGATCATCCGCATATTTCGGCAAAACGACCGGTAAGCCTATTTATCCTCTTCAACAGTTTCCTTTAAGCCTTTCAGTATTTTATCCCAGCCTTTTTGCGACCTCTTAAACCTTTTTTCGGCACCTTCCCCCTGTCCCACATCATCGGTAATAGCAACGGTTGTTACCCCGTTGGCAGAGGTCAATACATCCGTTACGGTTGATTGGCTTTCGTTTCTTTTATCACTTGCGTTATGCAGGGTATATTTTAAAAGCTTACCCGGCTCAATGGCAACTATTTTACCGGTTAACTCAAACGGTATAATAAAAAACATCCTGCCTTTAAAAGTGATGCTGCTCCCCTCCTTCCAGTCGGAGTGAACTTTTGCCTTGAAGAAGTATTTCTTTGTTTTTTCGGGATCGGTAAGCGCTTCCCAAACTTTAGCGGGTTTAGCCTTTATGTCGATGGTCTTTTTTACGATATATTCCATGCCGGTGTTTTTAGATACACCTTCTTTACGGCAAAAAGGATGCCACTAAATAACCGTCGGGTCGCTAACCGGGTTGCGTTTCCATACCAGTTTTAACGAAACCCAATGATCGTTTATCAGCGTGGGGCCGTTGGAACTGAGGTGCAAAAAGTCGCCTTCGATATGTACAGGGCGTTGTTGCTGCCTGCCCAGCCACTCGGGTATATTGCAAATGGTCGAATCGTGCTGCAGCATATGCTGGTCGGCAGTGATGTGGTAGCGTCCGGTATAAGCCAGGTATTCGTCGCCGGGCGTTCCGTGATATGCTACCGGGGCCGCCTCACCCCGCATAATTTGTGCCGACATATAACCATCGGGCGTATACATAATAATACCTGTGGCATTTTCGCCAAAAGGATAGGTAATTTTGCCCTCCGCGTCTTCCTGGTGGAAAGATACGAGGCTCCACGAGCCGATAAGCTGTTTTGTTATATCTGTATTGATTATCATAGATCGGCGTAGTTTTTAGGTAACAAACGGTAGGGAAAGGTAGAAAAAAGGAGGCGTATCGTATTAAATATTTTTAGCCAGTTAGCCTCACCCATTAAAGTTTGTAGCATAAGCACTGCCATTCTTAAATCCCTCCCTTGGGAGGGGTGCGGTGGGTTGAGAAGTAGCGGGGAGGGGTTTATACGCTGATGTATGATGGTAAACCCCTCCCTACACCCTCCCGTTGGGAGGGAATCGCACAGGCCCTGTGCTCTATGACTTGTTAATTCTAATAATGGGGCTATTACTTATTGAAGAGTTTGTATGGCACTGCTAATTGCAATGCCTTTAATGGGTGAAGCCGCTACAAATCTGCCCGGCTGTGCTGCGCGGGTATATCTACATCCTTAAATCCTTTTTCCTGAAGCTTCAGGGCGAAGTTTTGCTGCACCTCGTATTCGCCGTGTACCAAAAACACCTTTTTTACAAGGGCCGGGTCCTGGCATGACATGAAGTGCAGCAAGTCCTCGTAATCGCCATGTGCGCTCATTGATTTGATCACCTGTACTTCGGCATTTACATCATACTGTTCACCAAAAATAAACACCTCCTTATCGCCGCGGACTAAACGGCCCCCTAACGAATTAGGTTCGCAATACCCGACGATCAAAATGGTAGTTTTAGCATTGCCAATGTTGTTCTTTATATGATGTTTTACCCGCCCGGCTTCGGCCATGCCCGATGAGGAAATAATAACACAGGGGCGCGGGTCGTTGTTCAGCGAGATAGATTCTTCTGTTGATTCTACAAACCTTAAGCCCTTAAAGGCAAATATGTCGGCATCTACCTTTAATACCTCGGTAACCTGCTTGTTGTAAACTTCGGGGTGATCCTTTAGCACCTGCGTTGCCTGTGTGGATAGCGGGCTATCCACAAAATACGGCACATCGGGCAATACACCCTTTAATTCGAGTGCGTTTAAGGCATACAACAATTCCTGCGTACGGCCAACACTAAATGCCGGGATAATTACCTTACCCTTTTTTTCTTCGCAGGTTCGTTTAATGATATTTAGTAAGGCATCCTCAATAGGCTCAAGGTCCTTATGCAGCGAATCGCCGTAGGTTGACTCCAGCAAAATATAGTCGGCCTGCGGAAACGGTTGGGGGCTTTTAAGCAGCATATCGCCATATCGGCCCACATCGCCGCTAAAGGTAATGCGGGTTTCTTTCCCGTCCTCTACAATAGTTAAATGCACTGCCGCGCTGCCCAGCAAGTGGCCGGCATCGGTAAAAGTAAATTTAGCGCGGGGCGTTATCTCGTATTCTTCGCCATAATCAACTATTTTAAACAGGCGCATGGCTTCAATAGCATTGTCCTCGGTATATAGCGGCGCTAATAATTCCATCCCCTTACGTTGCCTGTGCTTATTGCTGTATTCGGCATCCTGCATTTGTATACGGGCAGAATCCATCAGTAATATCCGTGCCAAATCCATAGTTGCAGCGGTGCAAAATACCTGTCCCTTAAATCCATTTGCAACCAGCAGGGGTATTAACCCGCAATGGTCTATATGCGCATGCGATAGTATGAGGTAATTCAGTTTGGCCGGGTTAAAGCCAAAATGCCCGTTCATATCATCGGTGCGGTCGCCCATGCCCTGGAACATGCCGCAATCAAGCAATATGCTGGTACCGTCGTTTAAATAAATAAGGTGTTTGCTGCCGGTTACAGTAC
>JBDSIC010000112.1:0-11947 GCA_039918195.1 Mucilaginibacter sp. | reverse complement strand
CTTTTAATAGAGGATTGCGCGCAGGCACATGGCGCTACTTACAAAGGCAAACTGGCGGGTACTTTTGGCGAGTTTGGAGCCTTCAGCTTTTATCCTACAAAAAATTTGGGTGCTTTGGGTGATGCAGGGGGCGTGATTGTAAAGGATCCGGCCGATGCTGATATGCTGGTGCAGCTGCGTAACTACGGCTCCAAGGTAAAATATTACAGTGATGTGATCGGTCAAAATTGCCGGCTGGATGAATTGCAGGCCGCATTTTTAAGTGTTAAAATGGCTTATCTTGATAAGATGAACGCGCATCGTAACAAACTGGCAAACCTGTATTTTGATAACCTGCCGGATAAATTTATACTCCCGGCCCGCAGCGAAGATAATTATGATGTTCACCATATATTCAGCATACGGCATGATAAACGGGATGACCTGCAGCAATATCTTTTAAGCAAGGGGATAGGCACGGTGATACATTACCCGGTTGCCCCGCATCAGCAAAAGGCGTTAAAGGATATCATTCCCGGTAGCTATCCTATAACAGAAGAGATACACCGCACCACGCTGAGCCTGCCTTGTTCTTTTTGCCATACCGAGGACGAGATAACACAGGTGATAGAGGCACTAAACAGCTATTAGATGCTGTAACCCGCAATTAAAATTATTTTTTGTGCGTTAAGCTTGCAGGCATTTTGCCAATAATTATTAGTTTTATGGCATGATAAGATGCCTTGTAGTTGATGATGAGCCATTGGCTTTAAATATACTGGAAGACTATATATCAAAAATGCCTTTTTTGGTGCTGGTTAAGGCTACCACTAACCCTATAGAAGCGCTTACCCTTGTACAGGATGCCGCCGCCGACCTGGTTTTTTTGGATGTGCAAATGCCCGAGCTTACGGGTATCCAATTTTTAAAGATAGCCAACGGCAAAGCCAAGGTAATACTAACAACAGCTTACCCCCAATACGCGCTGGAAGGCTACGAACTTGACGTGGTTGACTACCTGCTTAAACCCATCGCTTTCGACAGGTTTTACAAAGCGGTGCAAAAAGTACAGTCGATATTGCAGCCATCGGCAACCCCTGCACCGCCCGTGCAGCATACACAGGTGCAGCAACAGCAGGATTTTATGAACGATTTTATCTTTGTAAAAACCGAGCATAAAATTCAAAAAGTATACCTGCACAATATCCTCTTTATAGAGGGCCTTAAAGATTACATATCCATTTTCACCACTACCGAGCGTATCATCACGCTGCAAAACATGAAGAAGATGGAAGATGCCCTGCCCGAAAAGTATTTTATCCGCGTGCACCGTTCGTACATTGTATCTATTGATAAAATAGACAGCATTGAGCGCAGCCGCATTTTTATCGGCGATAAAGTTATCCCCGTAGGCGATACCTACCGCGATGAGTTTTTCAAGATAGTTGACGGGAAAAACGTGTAAACCCCCAGCCCCCTGAAGGGGGGTGAAAACCTAAAAATAATGTAGAACACTGAATGTTGAATGACGAACGCCGAAGTGAAACTTTATTATTCATCATTGGGTGTTCAGTGTTCGATATTTCTATAATCCAATTGTTGTATACCTTCCAAAGCTCCCCCTTCAGGGGGTTGGGGGGTTAACCTTCTCCCTTATCCTGTCCTCCACCTCTTTCACCACATCAGCAATAGGGCGCTTATTTATTTCAATGGGTTCAAGTACTTCCCAGGTCATGGGGGTAAAGGTGTTTAGCGGGTATATGCCGTAGCGTATCATTTTCCACGAATTACTGATGGCCACCGGCACCAGTAAAGCATCAGGACATTTTTTTAATAAGGTAGCAATACCGGCAGACTGAAAGGGCTTTACCAGTCCGTCCTTTGAGCGCGTGCCTTCGGGGAATATCATTGCCGACCAGCCCTTTTCCTTCATCCGGGTGCCCAAATTAAGCAGTTCGGTAATAGACTGGCGCGGATCATTACGGTCGATATTGGCGCCGCCGCCAACTTTAAGGTTATATGATATGGACGGTACGCCCCTTGTCAGCTCAATTTTCGATATAAATTTAGCGTGGTACTTGCGGAAGAAATAGATCATCGGCGGTATATCAAACAAACTTTGGTGGTTGGCGATGATGATCATGGGCCTGTCCAAAGGCAATTGCTGCTTGTTAATGAACGTTACCGTATTTCCTAAAATATAATAGGTGCTTAGCAAGCTAAAATTCAGCACGTCTACTACTTTTTTATGTGCTGTATACCCAAACATACGGAAGCATATCCATTGTAAAGGGTGAAATATAAAAAGCATCAAAAAGAAAGCGACAATAGCTATGGGCGATAAGAAATAACCTAAAAACTTCTTCATAAAGTTGCAAAGGTAATAAATGGGTTTTAAAAGTTGTAAGGTTGGAATGTTGTTGTGAAGATGTTTTAAGGTTGTAAAGTTGGAATGTTGTAAGGTTGAAAAGTTTTTCTTCTCAAGTCCTCTCCTTTGGAGAGGATTTAGGTGAGGCTAAAATATCAATTTCGCCCTCAATATCCCTGCTACCGACATAGAATCGGTTATCTCGCCCCGGCATACCATTTGATATACCTCCTCAAAGGGTACTTTTTTAACAATCAGCTGCTCGGTTTCTTCGGGTTCCGGCACGTATTGCTCCAGGTCGCGGGCCAGGTAAATAATGGATAGTTCGTCGCTTACCGAGTTGGATAGATGCATGCGCACCAGTTCGGTCCACTGGCCGGCTTTAAGGCCGGTTTCTTCCAGCAGTTCACGCTTGGCCGACTCGACAGGATCAATACCTATTGGGCCGCCACCTTCGGGTATTTCCCAGCTATAATGGTCAATAGGGAAGCGGTATTGCCCCACGATGTAGGTATTCATATCTGCATCCAGCGGTATAATGCCAATAGCGATATTCTTAAAATGCACCTTGCCGTATATACCCGGTTTGCCCGAAGGGTTTATCACCTGGTATTCGGTAATATTTATCCATGGGTTATCATATTCTTCCTGCTGCGAGGTTATTTGCCAGGGGTTTTCTTCGGGATGCTGCATGGTATAAATATAGGGGTTTGCTAATATGGTGCTTTAATATTTACAAACTGTATTAAATAAAAAGGGCCATGATTTAAAACCATGACCCCTTTAATTTGAATAATATTTTTATAGCCCAAAAGCCGCTTTTACCTTATCTACGTAATCCAGTTTTTCCCAGGTAAACAGTTCAACCTCGGTAGTTACTTGGCTGCCTTCGGGGCTTATAAAGTGTTTGGTAACGGTGGTGCTGGCTTTGCCAAAGTGGCCGTAAGCTGCAGTTTCGCTGTAAATAGGGTTGCGCAGTTTAAAGCGGGTTTCAATAGCGTAAGGGCGCATATCAAAAAGGCTTTCTACTTTTTTGGCTATCTCGCCATCGGTTAAGTTTACTTTGCCTGTGCCGTAGGTGTTTACATAGATGCCCATAGGCTGGGCAACACCAATAGCGTACGATACCTGTACCAAAACTTCGGTACACACACCTGCTGCCACTAAGTTTTTGGCAATGTGGCGGGTAGCATAAGCTGCAGAACGGTCAACTTTTGAAGGGTCTTTACCCGAAAATGCGCCGCCGCCGTGTGCGCCTTTCCCGCCGTAGGTATCCACAATTATTTTACGGCCGGTAAGCCCGGTGTCGCCATGCGGCCCGCCAATAACAAATTTACCGGTTGGGTTAATGTGGTATTTAATAGCATCGTTAAAAAAATGCGCGTACTTAGGATATTTTGCCTTAACACGCGGTACCAGGATGCTTATAATATCCTCGCGTATTTTGGCAAGCATAGTTGCTTCCTCATCAAAATCATCGTGCTGGGTTGATATAACGATAGAGTCGATACGTACCGGCTGGTTATCGTCATCATACTCCAGCGTTACCTGCGACTTTGCATCGGGCCTCAGATATTTTATATCTGTTTCTTCGCGGCGAATAGCGGCAAGCTCTATTAATAAGGCATGTGCCAGGTCAAGCGCAAGCGGCATATAGTTGTCCGTTTCGATAGTGGCATAGCCAAACATCATCCCCTGGTCGCCGGCACCCTGGTCTTCCTTATTCTTACGCTCAACGCCCTGGTTAATATCAGGCGATTGCTCATGTATGGCCGAAAGCACACCGCACGAGTTCCCGTCAAACATGTATTCACCTTTGGTATAACCAATTTTGTTGATCACATCGCGGGCAATTTTTTGTACATCAAGATAAGCCTTAGATTTTACCTCGCCGGCTAAAAAAACCTGCCCGGTGGTAACTAAAGTTTCGCAGGCCACTTTTGATTCGGGGTCGAAAGCTAAGAACTGGTCAATAAGTGCATCTGATATCTGGTCGGCAACTTTATCCGGATGCCCTTCTGATACAGATTCTGAAGTGAATAAGTATGACATATTTTTTTTTATAATTAATAGGGAAAGCGGGGCAGACCGAACAAAACGCAGTAAAAAGAGGAGCAAAACTTTAGCACTTTTTTACGTGGTTGCAATTCATTACCGGTACCGGTAATTTAAATCAGTCCACTTTCAGGCGGCTAAATTAAAACAATTTTTACAAACTCAAAAATAGCTTTACTTTTGGTGCCTAAAATTACAGGTAGTTGAAAAAGAAAGTTTTGTTTATTGTTAACCCGGTAGCCGGCGGAAAAAAAAAGGATGGCGTACCGGGCATTATAAAAAAATACCTGGATAAAAATTTGTTCGATGCTGAATTTGCGTTCAGCGCGGGTGTAGCCCACGCGCGCAAAATAGCGGCCGACGCGGTAGGCAAGTATGATGTAGTAGCCGCTGTTGGCGGCGATGGCACCGTGAACGAGATAGCATCAGCCATAGTGGGGAGCGATACCGTGTTGGCCATAGTGCCGTACGGCTCGGGTAACGGCCTCTCGCGGTTTTTAGGCGTGCCTATGGATACCGTTAAAGCCATCCAAAACATTAACAAAAGCCGTATAGAAGTAATTGATTCGGCCCGGTTGAACGGGCAACCCTTTTTTAATATGGCCGGCATGGGTTTCGACGCCCACATCAGCGATGTTTTTTCGCATGGCAAAAAAAGAGGTTTTTACAGTTATTTAAAGTCATCAGTAAAGGAGGTGATCAGTTACCGCCCGCAGATATACCAGCTGGAAATAGACGGTGCACATTATGAGCGCGAGGCATTTATGCTGAGCTTTGCCAACTCATCGCAGTATGGCAACAATGCGCACATATCGCCAAAGGCATCGGTACAGGATGGTTTGTTGGATGTTTGCGTAATAAAGCCCTTCCCCTTATATATGTTCCCGGTGATGGGGCTGCGGATGTTTTTAAAGACAGCCGACAGCTCAAAATATGTGGAAATAATAAAGGGCAGGCAAATACACGTCACCCGCGCAAAATCCGGCCCGCTGCACCTTGACGGCGAACCGCAGGCAAGCGGTACCGAAGCAGATATAAACGTATTGCCGTTATCGCTAAAGGTAATAGTAGGCGAGGGGTTTTTAAGCTAATGATTGATTTAGTGATTTAGTTAAGCTAATTAGTGAATGAGTGATTTAGTGAATGAGTGATTGAATGGTCGGATGGTCAATGTTTAGCTGGTACACTTTAAATATTTATGAACTGTTAAAACCAATAATAATATTGTTCTCTAAAAATCACTCATTCACTCAATCACTCATTCAATAAATAAAAAAATCACTCATTCGCTCAATAAATAAACGGTATGTCAAAAAAGAACCAAAAGTTTACCGGGGTGGTTTATTCAACTGATCCCGGTTTTCAGTATAACGATGATAATGCGGGTGCGGCCCAAACCTTGCCGCCGCAACAGCAAAATCTTAAAATATACCTCGACCGTAAGAGCGGCAGTAAACTGGTTACGCGTATAAGCGATTTTATTGGCGCGGATGCCGACCTGGAGGCGATTGGTAAAAAGCTGAAAACTAAATGCGGGGTAGGCGGATCTGTTAAAGACGGTGAGATATTGATACAGGGCGATTTCAGGGAAAAGATACTAAACCTGCTGCTGGCCGATGGTTATAAGGCTAAAAAGGCAGGCGGATAAACATCGTGTAACAAATACACACTGCCTTTATAAAATAAAATAGTATAAAAATACAGCAAACTTTTATAAACCTGTACTGTTAAATAACTGTTATACAAGCTGTATTGCTTATTTTAACCAATAGTAAAAACAATTAAAAGTATTGCATCTATCATTATAGTTACATACTTTTTATAGTTTTATTTTTGCTATTATTGAAAAAAATAAGTTTCATTGTAAAATATTGTAGTTACAACAAACAATATTTGGTGTTACATACGTTATTGTATTCACCAATTGTACTAAACGGCATACGTTTAATATTAAATAATTGTTAAGAATGATATAATTTAGCTTTTTAATTTTTTAAAATTCTAAATTTGAATTCAGTTGATTAACACATAGCAACATTAAAAAATAAACATAAACTAAAAACTAAATTTTACTGTAATGGCGAACGTACCATCAAAACCAAGTACCCCTGTTAAAAAAGAAAGCTCAAGCGCATCGGGCATGTTTGCAACGCTTGCTATTCCGATTTGTATAGTTGTGGCTATCCTTATCTTCATATTCGTATTAGGTGATGGCAGTCACTATAAAGGTGGCGACCCGGCTAACGAGCCAGTTGACGCTTTCGGAATTGTACATAAAGGTGGTCCAATCGTACCTATCATTATGTCATTCGTATTAATGGTTATCGTATTCTCTATCGAGCGTTTTATTGTGATTGGCAAAGCAGCCGGCACCGGTAATGTTGATGCCTTTGTTAGAAAAGTACAAACTTTGCTTAATGCAGGTAACATAGAAGCTGCAAGCGCCGAGTGCGACAAGCAAAAAGGTTCGGTAGCAAACGTTGTTAAATCAGGTTTGAAAAAATACCGCGAAGTTGAGACCGATCCAAACATGGATACCGAGCAAAAAGCATTAGCTATACAAAAGGATATTGAAGAAGCGACAGCTTTAGAAATGCCTATGTTAGAGCAAAACCTTACTATCATAGCTACCCTGGTATCAGTTGGTACGTTAGTGGGTTTGTTAGGTACGGTAATTGGTATGATCGGGGCCTTCGCTGAGTTGGCAACATCAGGCGCGCCAAACCAGGCAGCTCTTTCTTCGCACATCTCCGAAGCATTGATCAACACAGCATTGGGTATATTTACCTCAGCTACATCGATCATCATGTATAACTTATTTACATCAAAAATTGATAAGCTTACCTATGCAATTGACGAAACCGGCTTTAGCATAGTGTCAACTTTTTCTTCATCGCACAAATAAATATTACGCGCTTAATTTCGGACACTGTTAGCAGTGGGCCGCATGTTAATTAACAAGCACTGATATTTAAATAGAAAAATAAATTATGCCAAGAGTAAAAGTAGCACGAAAAAGTACATCAATAGATATGACCGCCATGTGTGATGTGGCGTTCCTGTTGCTTACCTTTTTCATATTAACTGCAAAACCACGGGTTGAAGACCCGGTTCCGGTTGATGTTCCCGGATCTATAAAAGAAATACCAATTCCTGACGACGGCCTTATAGTTTTAACTGTTGGCGAGAAAAAGGTTTTCTTTACTGTTGATGGTAATGACGTGCGCAAATCGGTATTACAGCAAATGGGCGAAAAATACGGTGTACAGTTCACTCCTCAGGAGGCTGAGAAGTTCTCGGTATTGCCTGTTTTTGGTGTGCCTATCCGCCAGTTAAAAGGCTTTTTAGCCTTAGATGCTGAGCAGAAAAAGGGCTACCAGCAACCCGGTATCCCGCGCGATTCAATTAGTGATGAATTGTTTAACTGGATACGCGAATCGCGCCTTGCTGCAAAAGCCCTGCACAATACAGAGTTGCGTATATCAATAAAGGGCGACAGTAAGGAAGAATATCCAACCATTAAGGATGTGATAGCCATTCTGCAGCGCCAGGAAGTAAATAAATTCAGTTTAATTACAACGCTTCGCGGAGCGGCAAAAAAATAAAATAATATGGCAGAATTAGATACCTCCGGCGGGGGGAAGAAAGGCAAAAAAGTAAGAAGTAAAAAGCAATCAACCCGTGTTGACTTAACCGCGATGGTGGATCTTGCATTCTTACTCATTACCTTCTTCATGCTTACCACAACCCTGTCAAAGCCAAAAGCGATGGACTTGGCCATGCCGGATAAGGATAAAGATAAACAAGAGCAATTTGATGTTGCCGCGTCACGTACCATGACCTTACTGTTAGGTAAGGACAATAAACTGATGTGGTATATCGGCGAGCCCGGTAAATCGGCCCCTAATACAGAATATTACGGTGCCAATGGTCTCCGTAAAACGCTGATAGAGAAAAAGGCTGAGGTTCAACAAAAAACCGGTAAGTTCATGTTCGTGATCATTAAACCAAGCGATAAATCAGTGTACAAAAACCTGGTTGATGTATTGGACGAAATGGCTATCACGAATATAGACTCGTATGGTATTGTCGACATTTCACCTGTTGAAATAGAGTTGTTAAAAAGAGATGGATTATATTGATGTTGAAACGTTGTGAGGTTTTAAAGTTGAAATGTTAAAATCAACTTTGCAACATTCCAACTTTACAACGCATTTTGAATAATTAAATATTAAAGCCTAAAAAATGTTAGGATCGAAATTAGATTTATTAAAACAGGAATGGATCGATGTAGTATTTTCCAATCGTAATAAAGCTTACGGTGCTTACGAATTACGGCAGCAAAACTCCAGGCGTACTGGCTTTGCCCTGTTAATTGGTATATCACTATTTGTTTTTGTTATAGCGTTGCCTACTATTATCAACAAGATCAAAGGGTTCATTCCGAAGGATAAGGAAAAGGTAAATATTACCGAAGTGGTACTTACCCCTCCGCCACCGGTTGATCAAACCAAAAAACCACCTCCACCGGTTCCCGAACCGCCAAAACCAAAAGTTGACCAGGTAAAATTCCCGCCTCCGGTGGTAAAACCTGATGACCAGGTTGTGGAGAAAGATCCGCCGACTGTTAAGGAACTGGAAGTTGCCGACCCCGGCCAAAGAGATCAAAAGGGCGACCCTAATGCCGAAATACGTATTGATGAGCCGGTAGGCGATGCAGATGTAAAACAGGTAATAGAAGCCGACCCTAACCAGATTTTTACTGCTGTTGAGCAAGTACCGGAATTTCCCGGAGGTTTATCGGCGTTCGGTAAATACCTGTCAAACAATATCAAGTACCCGGCCGTTGCCCGCGAGAATAACGTACAGGGACGTGTGTTTTTAACCTTCGTTGTTGAAAAAGACGGCGCCTTAACAGATATTAAAGTGTTACGAAGTTTAGGCAGTGGTACCGACGAAGAAGCTATACGTGTATTGAAAAAATCACCTAAATGGAAACCCGGTATACAGAACGGGCGCCCTGTACGTGTACAATATAATATACCCATAGCGTTCAATTTGGCCTCGGAGTAAGCACTCGTTATGTCATTACATTTAAATAATGGACAAAAATCGCCCAAAAGGCGATTTTTGCTTATTTTAGGGGTGGTCACCCTTATCAGTGTTACCATTGTGGGTTTTATGGTCATGTTTTACGATGATATGAACCTGCCGCTGACAACTACACAGCGATACATTTTCGGCGCGTTCTTTGTATTATATGGGATTTTGCGGTTTTCGCGTTTACTTAAAAAGGACGACGCTGATGAATAATTTAAGAAACGCATTTGTACTGATAACAGCACTGTTAATAGCAGGCTGTCAGCAAAAACAAAAAGATGGAGCACCCAAAGAGGGTTTTGCCGAAGGCAATATTAAAATATTGGCCGATGCGTCTTTTGAGCCTATAGTGGCCGAGGAACAATACATATTTGAAAATTTGTTCCCAAAGGCTAAGCTCGATATAAAGTATCTTACAGAAAATGAGTTGTTGAATTCATTTTTAAACGACAGCATTCGCGTAGCCATCCTATCGCGCGAATTAAAGCCTGACGAGATAAAGATATTAAATGACAGGAAACTGCCGCCTGTGGTAAACCGTTTCGCGTTTGATGCCGTTACACTAATAGTAAGCAACACATCAACAGATACGTTAATTACGGTAGATGAAATAAAGAAAATGTTGACCGGGAAGACTAAAGCGGACATTAATATCGTTTTTGATAATCCTAACTCAAGCCTGGTGAGGTATTTAAAAGGCCTTGTGGGCAATATTGATCTTAAGCAAAAAAATATTTATGCGCTTAAGTCTAACAAAGAGGTTATAAAGTATGTGAGTGACCATCCCGGTGCAATAGGGATAGTAGGGTTTGCCTGGCTTAATGATCCTGATGAGGATTATGCCCGGGATGTAGCGGGTGTACAGATAGTAGGCGTTAAGGATGAGGCTAATAAGGAGTACCCGGATGAGTACTTTAAACCATCGCAAAATACGCTTGTCTTACATCAGTACCCGTTAAGCAGGGGGCTATATATAATAAATAGTAGCGGCAAACTGGGTTTAGGCACAGGTTTTGCATCGTTTCTTGCAAGTGAACGTGGACAACGAATAATTTTAAAGTCCGGACTATTGCCGGACTCGATCCCGCGAAGGGAAATAAATATTAAACAAGAGTAAAAATTAAATTTTAGATAGATGAAAAACGTCAGTAAAATAGCCGCAGCAGCATTACCATTAATATTTGCAGGCTCAACGGTTTTTTCGCAAAGTTTAGATGATGCGAAGAAAGCTATTGATGCAGAGCAATACCAAAAGGCAAAATCAATGCTTAAAAACCTGACTGTGACACAAGCAGATAAGGATGAGAATTATTTTTACCTGGGTTGGGTATACATATTACAGGAGTATCCCGATTCTGCAAAAACAGTGTTTACCCAGGGCGTAACAAAAAATCCTAAATCAGCGCTAAATCATGTAGGTTTAGGAGCTGTTGAGCGCCTGGACAAGAACAATGCCGGTGTAGTTTCACATTTTAACCAGGCTATTACTTTGGCCGGTAAAGACAGTAAGCCATATCTATACATAGGTAAAGCTTATTTGCTTGACCCTGCCGATACAAAAGCAGCCATTGATGTATTAAACAAAGGCAAACTGGTAAATCCTAAGGATGCAGAATTATTGCTGGCATTAGGCAATGCTAACCGTTTAGCCATAAAGAGCAACGACGCGTTGAGCAATTATGATGCAGCGTTAGCGGTTGATCCTAAAATGGCTGCCGCTGTAGTAGCTAAAGGTATTTTATGGAAATTTGCTAACAACTTTGAACAGTCGGAAACGGAGTTTAAAGCTGCATTGGCCATGAACCCTAACTACGGGCCGGCATACCGCGAATGGGCCGAAACCGATTTGCGCTGGGCGTTTAACGACCCTAAAATGGCGTCGGTTAAAATAAAGGAAGCCACTGAAAAGTATAAACAATACATGAGCCTGACCGACCGTTCGCTTGAATCGCGTATACATTACGCCGACTTTTTGTTATTGGCGGGCGATTATAAAACCTTGCAAACAGAGGTTACCGAACTTTCAAAAATAAGCGGCGCTAACCTAAAAGTGCAAAGGTATTTAACTTACTCTGCAGTTGAGAATAAGGATTATGCCACCGCTTTACCGGCGATGACTAAATTTTTGAACGAGGCAGGTGACAAACGTATTATTCCACGCGATTATATGTACTTAGGTCGTGCCCAAATAGGTACCGGTAGCGATTCTGCGGGTATAAATTCGTTAAGGAAAGCTTTAGCGTTGGATACTACCCAAACAGATGTTTATGGTGAAATTGCCAAGAGTTTATATACTTTAAAAAAATATGATGAAGCAGGCGATGCTTACAAAGTATTTATTGAAAAGTCGCGTTCAGCTACGCTGAATGATTATTTAAAAATGGGTGTAAGCTATTACAATGCCTTTAAAGCGCAATATTACAGTACAGCTACACCAAAACCTGT
>JBDSIC010000111.1:0-8852 GCA_039918195.1 Mucilaginibacter sp. | reverse complement strand
AGCCATACATGGCATAAAACGGGTTTTGCGCATTGTAGGTGTCCCTAAGCTCTTTGGTGGTACGCTGCCCTACACTCAGGTTGTTTGATAAACTGAACCAGGGTTTTATTTGGGTACTTAAGTTTATTTTACCCGTATAGCGTTTAAAATCCGACCCTAAGGTTATACCTTCTTCATCAAATTTTTGAAAAGACACGTAATAGTTAGTTTTGTTATCGTGCCCGCTGATGCTTAACTGGTGCTGCCTTATTTTGCCTGTGCGCAAAATGTCCTTTAACCAATTGTGTGATTGACCTATAAGACTGTTCCAGCCCGCCTGCCTTTGCGCAGTTGTAATGTTAAACAGGTCTGCATCTTCAGGAAAATCATTATCAATAAGGTAAGTTGTAAATTCTGAGTTCTGGTATCCCAGGTCGTACTCATACTTTAATTTTTCAGCGGTGGACATCAGCTTAAAATTATCAGGTATTTTGGCGTTTGTGCCATACTGAAAACTATAGGTGATCTCGTTATTGCTATTAGCGCCGGTTTTGGTTGTTATTACGATAACACCGTTTGAACCGCGTGCGCCATATAACGATACCGCCGCTGCATCCTTTAATACGGATATGCTTTCCACATCATTAGCATTAAGGGTATTATACATTTGCGGCGATACATCGTCAGGTATTTGAATACCATCAATCACCAGCAAAGGTTGCTGACTGGCTGTTATAGAGCCCGCGCCGCGTATGCGAATGAACGCATTGGCACCGGGGCGGCCGTTTTCGGCGGTAATTTGTACACCGGCAGCCTTACCCTGTAACAGGTTGTCAATGCCGGGGATGGGTTTATTAGCTATTTCTTTGCCCGATACTACGGCTATTGATGACGATATATCTGTGCGGGTTTTGGTTTGATAACCGGTAACCACCACCTCAGATAGCTGGCGGCTGTCATCAACCAATGCAGCGTTTATTTCGGCTTTATCGCCAACGGCTATTTCAGTAGTTTTAAAACCGATGTAAGAAAAAACCAGCACGGCGTTGTTGCCGGGCACGGCAATAGTGTAACTTCCTTTGGTGTCGGTTTGTGTGCCTGTATTGGTGCCTTTTACCAATACGGTAACGCCCGGGAGCGGTAATCCGTCGGCCTGCCCGGTCAGTGTGCCGGTAACAGTTTTGCTTTGGGCCTTCGCTATAGAAAGCGAGAACAGGCTCAGCAATAAAATGGAGAGTAATTTTAGTTTCATGTCATTTTTATTTGGTCAATTAATATTAAAAAAGCTATGGCCTTAGGGCCATATTAAACTTGTTTTGATAGGAATTATGTAGGGTGATCTTTTGTCATAGCTATATATTTAGATGTGTGAGCAGATAAAAAAAGCCCTGAAGGCAGCACTGTAAATGCGCTTATGTAAGTTTACTGAATAGGCGCACGGGCGGATATGCGATAATCACCATTATGACAATTTTCGCATATCGGGCAGGAATTTTGGAAGCTTGTGGGGAAATTGAGGACAGAAGAATAATATCGAACACTGAATTTTGAATGTAGAATATCGAAGAAAGAGTTACTCAAGTTTTGCTGGAGACTTCAACATTCGGCGTTCAGCATTCGGTGTTCGATATTTCAGATCACGCTATTTGCCTGTATTTTTCCCCCGTTGCAGGTGTCCTCACCTGCAACTTTTAAATTAAGTGTAACCGAGAGACGTTGGTGAGGGCACCAACGCCGGGAAAACCTCACGCTATTTGCCTGTATTTTAAAGGAGTTATCTTATAATGTGTGCGGAACAGCCTGATGAACGAGCTTGGGCACTCGAAACCAACCATACTTACCACCTCGGTAATAGGATAAAGGGTGGTTTTAAGCAGCATTTGCGCTCGCTGTAACCGTAGTTGTGTTAAAAACTGGTGCGGTGTTGAATTAAAGGCCTGTTTAAAAGTACGCAGCAAGTGGTTAACCGACAGGCAGGCATGTTCGGCCAATTCTTCCAGGCTGATGTTTTTATTGTAGTTACTATACAGGTATTCTTTAGCCATGTTAAGCCTGCGGAGTATCTCAACACGGGTACTGCTATTTAAAAAGTTGAGCTTTTCTGCCTTTTCAAATATCTCGTCGTTGTATATTTTGTAGTAGTTGATAAGGCAATGGTGCAGGTACTCGTTTATCAGCATCTCGTCCTGTGTACCGTTATCCAGATGGTTTTTAAGGTGCAGTACATTGTACTTGATATCGCCCCTGAAAGGATAAATAGTTTCGTTAAACTCATCCTCCATTTTTTGCGAATGGCCCTGCCTGTTTAAAAGGGTATCGTGTTTGTGCAGCCAGCAATCCTTAAAATCGGTTAAAAATTGCTTGTCGAAATTGATAGAAAAAGTGCGGGCCGGGTCGCTTGACAGCACGCTGCTGGCATATTGTGTGCCCTTATTTAGTATCAGGAATGAATCGGGGTGTATGGTAAGCTGCCGGCGACCTATATTATAACCCTCGTTACCGCTCAGCACAAAGCGGATATTGAAGTCGGCACAGCATTGCAGGTCGTGCTGCCTGCTGCTGGTGCGGCTGTATATCTTGTTATTGTTACGCAGGGTACGTGAGTAGTCCATTATCGTTATTCGTTATAATTTCTTTCTTCCAACAGCAAAAAACGGTTGCCCGATGGGTCGGCAAACTCGGCGACTAACCCTATCGGCTGGTATTGCGGCTCTTTACAAAAATCCACACCCGAGGCTTTCAATACATGATGATCGTTAAGGCAATCATCGGTATTGAGGATGATGCAGCTTTTAAAACTGGTGTGCAGGTTATGTTTGGATATGGCCAGTAACACGTCGTAACTACCTGTTTCTAATAAAGTGCATTCCGCATCTTCATAAAAAGGAATATTATCAATTATTTTAAAGCCGAGCTTGTCTGTGTAAAACTTAAGCTGTTCTTCAAAATTCCCCGAATAAACTGGGACGTATTTTAGTCTCATCTGTTGCATCATTGCCGGCTTGTTATATAAAACCGAAATACCAGGTATAAAATAAAGCTAACTGGATTTTTCCGGTGGGTGATTTGCAGAAGCCGGTCAGTAATAAACTTCTGATATACCAAAGGTAACTGATGGCAGGTGGGGTGGTATCCCCCGCATAGGGGGATTTTAGAAGAAAATTTTAATAAAAGGTTAATTAGGCATATTGGGGTTATGCTGTTATAGTTATTCTTATTGTTGATATAAGATAAAATCGAACACTGAATTTTGAATGTGGAATGATGAAGGGAAATCTATCACTTCCATCCCCTGGGGGAGGGGTTGCCGGTGTAGTGGCGGGGAGGGGTTGCTCGGCGCTTCATTAAACCCCTTCCTCCACCTTCCCAGGGGAAGGAATCGCACGGGCCACTGCTTTTTTAATCTTCCGAATACATAAGCGTTGGTGGGGACACTAACGCCGGGAAAAAAGATAAATCCGAAATCAGATCAACTTATTCTCTCTCGCCGCTTTTATCGCATCGGCCCGTGAGTTAACATCCAGCTTTACATAGATGTTTTTAACATGGCTGCGTACGGTTTCGGGGTCTATGAATAGTTCGCGGGCAATTTGGGTGCGGTTCTTGCCTTCGGCTATTTGCTCCAGTATTTGGGTTTCGCGTTTGGACAGGGGCGATTCGTGGTTTTTTTGGAAAGACCGGATAACCAGCTTAGCTATATTCACACTCATTGGGCCGCCACCTTCCTTCACCTCGCGTATCGACTCGATGATACGTGCCGAGGGCGTATTTTTAGTGAGGTAGCCCGACGCGCCATTGGCCAGCGCGTTAAATATCTGCTTTTCCGATTCGTAAACCGTCAGTATCAATACAAAGCATTGCGGCAGCAGCTTTTTTATTTTGGGGATAGCCTCAATGCCGTTGGTGCCGGGCAGCTCAATATCCAGCAGTATCACATCGGGTTTGTCGGCGGCAATTTTACGCGCGGCTTCATCGTACGAACTGTAGGCGCTGATTACTTCGTAGCCTTCGGTATTGCCAATCAAAAACTCGTAGCCCTGCCTAATGGTTTCGTCGTCCTCAATAATGGTTACATGTATGTTACGGCTCATGCTGATGGTATTTTTGAGTTGATAGTAAACTGCAGTGATATATTGGTCCCCCCGTTACCTATCGAGTACACCATTAGCTCGCCGTTGATACGCGCTGCCCTTGTTTTAACATTTTTAAGGCCGTGGCCTTTAGCAGCTTGCCCGTAGTCAAACCCTTTACCGTCGTCAGATAGGGTTATCACCATTTCGGCTTTGTTGGGGCGGCTTGCCTTTAAGGTTACCAGTTTGGCATCGGCATGCTTAAGTACATTGTTCATCAGCTCCTTAAATATCATAGTAATATTGCGGTTGTATTCCATAGTAAGCTTTATTTGCTTAAAATCCTCGCTGAATCCCTCGTTACGGAAGGTGATACCCATATCCCTAAACTGCTCGATGCCTAATTCTTCAATGTATTTTAAGGTTTCGTACAGGTTATCACTTTTGGGATCAAGCGCCCAAAGGATATCCTTGGTGCCATTGTATAATGATACCGCGTTTTGTTTTATCTGTTCGACCAGCTTTTGCTGGTCGGGCTTGTCCTTGGCAATTTTCACGTTCAGCATTTCAGATAATACGGTGATGCGGGTAAGCTTGTTGCCCAGGTCATCGTGAAAATCCTCTGCTGTTTGCTGCCGTATCTTTATTTTTTCTTCTCTCTTAATAGTTTCTATCGCCAGTTCCCTTTGTTTTTTATTACGGTGCCACAGGTTTTGCAAGGCAATGATCAGCAGTATGAACAACACGATGGCAAGTATGGTGAACCAGGTAGTTTTATAAAAAGGCGGTACTATCTCAAAACTGAATTTGGCCGTATTGGCCGACAGCTTACCATCCGGACTTAAAGCCCTTACCTCGAAGGTATATTTACCCGGTGGCAGCGACGGATAATCAACGGTATTGGTTTTTACCGGCTGCGAAAATTTATCTTCCAGCCCGGTCAATTTATATTGGTACGAAACGCTTTGCGGGTCTTTTAAATAAACCCCTAAAAAGGATATGGACAAGTGGTTTTGGTCGGCATTTAGAGTTAGCCCGGTATCCGCCCCGGTAAACACACCCGTTTTGGCTTTACCATTTTCAAATAGCTTTACCTGTTGCACCATCACGTATGGCGTAACCTCAGCCGTTTCGGCGGGATGCGTATTATAAACGGTAAGGCCTTTAGCGGTACCTATAAAAACCCGGTTGTTTTGATACAGCGCGGCGTTTTGATTTGACTCTACTACCAAATCATTAGCGTATTGGTTTTGTAATACGGTATAGGTCATGGTTTGGCGGTTAAGCGCCATGCGGTTAACACCCTTGCCTGTGCCTACCCAAATAATTCCTTTATCATCAACGGTAAGGCCGTATATGGAATTTGATTTAAGGCCGTTCTTATCCGTGTAGTTTTTAAGGATTTTGCTTTTTCCGTCCCATACAAATACGCCTTTATCATCCGTGCCGAACAGGATAAGGCCGTTGCTTTGTATGATGCAATAAATAGCAGAATTGGCCAGCGCGGGCAGCTTAAATCCAGGAACGTATTTTTTATTCACGATAAGGCCCACACCCTCTGTCAACCCTGTCAATACCGAATCCTTACCAATAGTTAATAAGCATGAGGTAAAGGTGTTATTGCCCTCAACGTAATGCAGCGAATCGTCATAGTAATAGCATCCCATATCGGTGCCTATCCATATTAGTCCCTTGCTGTCTTCGGCAAAGTTTAAAACGGTACGCCGTTCGGTGCCGGGTATCATGGTAATTTTACTGCCGTCATATTTCCAGCCGCCTACCGCGCCTATCCACAAGTTGCCCTTGCTGTCGGTAAACAAGTTTTGCACCCGGCCTACATCCTGGCTGGCTGATAATTTAATGAAACCGTTGCCGGTGTTTTTTAACAGTCCGGCCTCGGTGCCCAGCACAATGTTGTCCTCTTTATCGCGGGCAATGCCCATTACTACCTGGCTGTTTTTTAACCCGTTAGTGGCGTCATAAGTAACATAGGCATCGCCTTCATATTTAAATATCCCGCTGCCAGAGCTTGCCAGCCACAGGTTATTGTCAGCATCCTTATAAATATCTGTTACAGGGTTATCAGTAAACCCGTTTTTTGAAGTAAAGTGGGTATAGCCGCCATTTTTAAAATAGTAGGCACCCATGCCCGTACCTACCCAAATATTATTGTCGGCATCCTGCTCCATGCTCAGGCATACGGTTTCCAAAATTGGTTTTTCGCCCGGTACATCCATAATTTTGCTGGTTGCAAACGGCGTTATAAGGCCATCCTTTGCCACAAACACCCCCCTTGGAGCAAGCAGGTATGCCTTGTGTTTGTCCTTCCTGTCAAAAAGTATGCGGGTTATTTGTATGGATGCATAATTGCCGGTAACCGGCAAAAAGCTTACCCATTTGGTATTGTTTAAAGCGTATATCCCCCTTTTAAATACAGCAGCGCACAGCGTTCCGCTACTATTTACATTTATCGCTGTTATTGATTCGTCGCTGCCGGTTATGTTTACACTTTCCAGTTTTTTACCGTTCACACGGAACAAGCGCCTGTCCATAACCACCCATATTACCCCGTGGCCATCCTGTACAACCTGCGTTACCCAGGCATTTCTAAAATCAGGGGGTATGGCGTAATTGTAAACTTTATTGTTTTTAAAGCTGGCCAGTCCCCGGTGAGTGCCCAGCCAAACGGTGCCACTTTTATCGTTAAAAACGGTGTAAACAAAATTATTGACGAGCCCCGTAGCCTTTGAAATGGTAAAATAGTCCTTGCCGTCGAACCGGCAGGCACCACCTAAAGTGCCTATCCATAGGCGGTGCGCACTATCCTGCGACAGCATAGTAACCTGCGACTGGATAAGCCCGTCCTCGATATCATAATGGGTGAAGTTATATTTTTGGGCATAGGCTTGCGTGCAACTAATTGACATAGTGCATGTTATAGTTGCTAATATGATCAGCCAATATTTTACGCTGTTGTAAAACCTATCCAAATACGTACCGGTTAAAAATTTGCCGGGTATTACGCGGCAACAGTGCAGTAAAGTAAAGTTATTCAATATAAAAATAATCACCCTAAAAGGGTGATTATGGTTTTGCTTAATTATCAGTTAGATAGATGCTTTTTAGTATTGTTACATGGGGGCGTTTGCAGTAACCGGGCTATCTGTTTTTTGCACGTCGTTAAAAAATTTGCACACCTGGGTTATCTTCCAAACCTTATCGGCATTTTTTTCAATTACCAAAAAATTGGTTTGGGTTGATGACCCGTAAGTAAAATCAACTTTGGCTATTACCATCGCGTCGCTTTCGGCAAGCAATTGGTAGTTCGATTCGCAATTTTGCTGTATACCTGCTTCTTTTCGCATCTGGTCTACCAGGTTGGCTTTGTTTTGAAGAATAAGGTTCTCGCCGCGCGGTATTTTAAAGCTGGCATCGTCGCATAATATACGGCTCAGCTTTTTCGCGTCCGAATTCATGTGGCAGCTGATATAATCGGTTACTAAAGCATTGTAAGCTACAGCGTTTTTAGGGTCGGTTGTTTTTGCGAACAGGCTTGTGGCAGCAAACACGCATACCAGGCAAAGCATTATAAAATTAGTTTTCATGGTGATAAAATTATTTTTACCAAAGTTGTACATGAAAACAGCGGGCTGATATGCCAATAACACCATTAGGGATAACCCTGCAAGGGGGAATTTGTATATACAACTCAATAATCACCTGTTATGCTTAAGCGTATCCTGTTTTTAATCGCCTTACTATATACCTGTACCGCATCGGCACAAAATGCCTCCAAACCATAACTAGGTCGATCCAACTATCGGCGGCGTAGGCGCCTAATGCCTGTGCAGTATAAGCATAGCGGGGACTACCATGAGCAAGCACCACAAGCCTTACTTTTTCAACCCCCTAAACATTTTTATTGCATCAAGCTAAAAGTGGTGCCAAAATTCCGTAGTGTTCCAAAGTGTTCCAAGGCGTTCACGGTGTTCCAGGCTCAAAAAATGAACACTTTGGAACAGTACACTGCCTGCCCCGCCTTACGCCCACCGCACCGCCAACACAATAACCAATATTTTGATAAAACCACGCTGAATGTTTAATATTGAGCAATTCATATACTTTCTAAATTGTAATTTTCGCTACTGTTCAGGACGGAAGAACCATAACCATTGCCGAGATTTGGATATAGTTATTCCGCTCAAAATAAATGAATTATGGAAGTTGAAATTTTAGCCCGTATCCAGTTTGCTTTCACCATCGCGTTCCATTATATCTACCCGCCGCTAAGCATAGGCCTCGGCCTCATCATGACCATTATGGAAGGCCTCTACATAAAAACAGGCAAAAAGCTCTATGAGCAAATGGCGCGCTTCTATGTAAAAATATTCGCCCTCATATTCGGCATTGGCGTGGCAACCGGCATCGTAATGGAGTTTGAGTTTGGCACCAACTGGGCGGTATACTCCAAGTACGTGGGCGACGTATTCGGCAGCGCGCTGGCCGCCGAAGGCATTTTCGCCTTCGCGCTGGAATCGGGCTTCCTGGGCGTCCTCATCTTTGGGTGGAATAAGGTTAGGCCGGGCGTGCATTTCTTCTCAACCGTAATGGTAACGCTGGGCTCCATGTTCTCGGCAGTATGGATAGTGGTGGCCAACTCCTGGCAGCAAACCCCGGCAGGCTACCACATAGTAGGCACCGGCCTTGATGCCCGCGCCGAGATAACCGACTTTTGGGCAATGGTATTCAACCCCTCATCGGTAACCCGTCTTACTCACGTTTGGATAGGGTCGTTTTTGGCGG
>JBDSIC010000110.1:0-16584 GCA_039918195.1 Mucilaginibacter sp. | reverse complement strand
CAACTTTTACCGGCACCAACCTGCTTACGCTGTTCCTTTATGCCGGGCTGGGTGCAGGTATGTTGTTCATGTCGCTTAATATGGTACAGGTGCAGGGTTACAGCCAACTGCAATCCGGCCTTACCTTTTTGCCGTTTACCATACTGATGATAACCGTAGCACGTTTTGCCGGCAGCATTGCCGACAAACACGGGCCCAAACTATTGCTTATAGCAGGGCCCGCAACCGCGGGGTTAGGCCTGCTTCTGCTCTCGTTTGTTAAACAAACCGCCGGCCCGGGTTCATACTGGACAACCTTCTTCCCCGGCATTTTGGTGTTCGGGCTGGGCATGTCGTTCACAGTGGCGCCGCTTACAACGGCGGTTATGGGTTCGGTAAGCGATCATTTTTCGGGCACGGCTTCGGGTGTAAACAACGCTGTTTCGCGTATAGCCAATGTTTTCGCTAACGCGATATTTGGGGCATTGGCGGTACTGTTCTTTTCAGGGGCCTTGCAGCATGAGTTAAAAAGCGTCAAACTCAATAAAAACCAAGAGTATACGGTGATGGCGCAAGCCGCTAATTTGGGCAATGCCAAAGTACCGGCGGGCATCGGCAATAAAAAAGATATTATTGAAAAAGCTTACCGCGACAGTTTTATTGATGCCTATGCCAACATCATGCGTATATCTGCGGGGCTGGGCTTTTTAGGGGCATTAATGGCCTTTATCTTTATAAAGGACAAAGTTGTTAAGAAACACGCTGCAACGTAATAAACTTGCTGTAAAAGCATTATTTTAGCCACATGAGCAAAGACCCGTTAAGCGCCCCGCTTTTTGAAATGCGTTTGGAAGATATCTACCGCAAACACGGCTGGCTGCGCAACGAAATTACCATGCGCGACTTTGTTAACCTGTTCCCACTGCGCTATAAACAAGGCGTAGCCGTAAAACCGGAACAGCCGTCAACTTTTGGCTTAGACAGGGATGTGTATTTGCAAGTGCTTGTGGCATTTAAACAGTCATTCAATTAACCCCCTCTAATCTCCCCCGAAAGGGGATAATTTAAGTTATGTCTTAGAATGCCTCTCCTTTGGAGAGGATTTAGGTGAGGCTTTACCCCATCAACTCCTTCATTAATTTATCGAAATTTTCTTTTAACGCCGCCAACTCTTGTTCCAAAGCGGCAACACGGCTTTCCAGTACGCCCGATGAACGGGTGGTGGTTTCGTGAGCATAGTCTTCTTCGGCATATTCCACATCGCCGGCAAGCAAATGCACGTAGCGCACTTCCTTTTGGCCCGGCCTTTTAGGGAGTTGTTTGATATAGATGGTATCGCCGGAGGCAAGTTTATCCAGTAGTTCCTGAACCTCATCAAGCGTTTCAAACTCATATAAACGGCCAGAATTGGTGTTGATCTCACCCGGTGTTTGCGGGCCGCGCAGTATCAGCAGGCATATCACCGCTATCTCGGCAGGCACCAGCGGGTAAACAATTGCAAAATTGTGCTTGTACTTGGTAACCCGGCTTGACCCGCCTGTGGCTGTGGACATCAGGCCTTTCCGCTTCAGCGTATCCAGCGCGGCAACAACTGTTTCCTCGTCATAATCAACCACCGGCTTACGTGCGGTTTTTTGGTTACAGGCAATGGTAAGGCTGTTTAAGGTTAACGGGTAATACTCAGGCGTAGTACGCGATTTTTCCATCATCACGCCAAGTACACGCAGTTCGGTATCGTTAAGTACAGGTAAAGTTTGCGGGGTATCCATAGTGGCAAATATAGGATAGCTTTAAGAATGTTGGAAAATAATTAAATTGACGTAGCATAATAAAGAACTTCATTACTGTAACGGTTTTGTAAAGTCCTCTCCTTTTGGAGAGGATTTAGGTGAGGCAATAATCACCACAAAAAAACCCGGACAGTTAAACATGCCCGGGCTAATAGTAATATGGTTATTAGGGTGATAGGCGCCTAATTAATTGTATACTTTTACCATAAACACATAGTTCTGCAGTTTTTTTATCTGCTGAACACGGCTTAATCCGGCTAAAGTATTTCGGGTATTCACATTTAGTGTTTTATCTAACGAATCGGCTGGTATAGCTTCAATAGCTGCTAACAGGTAGCTTGATTTTTTAGCGAACGACATGCTTTCGTAACGTGTTTGCTTGCCGCTGATAATACCTATCAGGTTGCCCTTGCTGTCAAGCAACGGACCGCCGCTGTTACCCGGGCGTGCCGCTATAGATACTTCGTAAGCAGTAGTATCGCCGTTGTAACCTGCCGGCGAAGTTAATGAGCCCGAACTGAAGGCTACAGCGGTATTTGGATAACCAATGGTAAATACATCTTCGCCCAAATCACTTTTTGATTTTTTGAAGCTATATGGTACAGTACCCAGCGATGTAAATGCAGGGTCGTTTATTTGAAGGAAAGCCAAATCATGTTCCGGCTCGCTGTAAATAACTTTAGCGTGGAACGATTCACCATCAGCATTCTGTACATAAACCGAATCGGCACCGTTAACTACGTGGTAATTAGTTACAATGTACCCGTTACCTGTGATAGCGAAACCCGTACCCCTGAACCTGCCTGGGTTGACCATTTGTTTTTTTACACCTTTAATATCTTTCATCAACGCCTGGTTAATTTGGCTTTGACGATCTGTTGAGCGTTTTACATTGGCTAATTCCTGCCTTAACTGTACATAGCTGGAGTCATCCTGTTTAAGGTATCCTGCAAAAAACAAAGTGCCTAACACAGCAAAAATAGCAATTGAAGCCGCCACCGATATTTTAGAATGGTGGTTGCGCCATAGTTTTACTACCCAGTTAGGCTGTATAAACAGGTCTTCTTTTAACGTATGCACGTCAATTTCGTCATGTATGGCGTTCAGGCGGTTTTCCAGCTCGATTCGTTCGCCGTATTGCTTAAGTAAGCCTACAAAGTTTTTATGCTCGGTAACCTGGCTGTCAACAGCAGCATTAGTTTGGCGTAATTGTTCAAATTGCTCACGCTCCTCGCCCGCCATTTCGCCGCTTAAGTACCTGTCTATCGCTTCTATTATTTTACTATCGCTCATTACCCCGGTTTTAACTTTGCTGAAAAAACAATTTCTTCAGCCTTTGCAGGCATTTATATTTTTGTGTTTTAGCATTATCGGCATTGGTATACCCAAAACGCTCACAAATATCCTGCATGGATTTGTTGTGTATATAAAAGTCTTCCATAATGGTTTTGCATGGTTCGCCTAATAATTTAAGCGCGTTTTCCATTTTACCAAACTGGATATCTCTATCAGTGTGTATTTCGGCATCATCTTCATCAGCAATGGCATGTTCCTCAAAATCCTTTATATCGCCGCCGTACCTGTTCATTTGGGCCAGCCTTTTCAGCCACAAACGGCGGCTTACAGAGTATATATAGGTTTTGAGCTTGCTGCTTAATTCAAAGTCACCCGATTTAATTTTATTGTAAAGAACAATGATAGCTTCCTGGTAAACATCCTTGGCATCATCCTCGTTGCCGTTGTTATTGATAATAAGTTGCATCACCATCGGGAAATAGGCCAAATACAGCCTCTTTAATATACTTTCCGAATTATTGAGGATACCTAATATCGCCTCACTATCGCTTGGTGCCGAACTGTTTACCTTACTATTCACCTGTTAATACAATTTATGCGAAAATGTAACCCATATTTCATAAAAAAAAATTAAATGTGACAAATTTACGCGCCATACTTAATACCTTATTGTTGTAAATGTAACCCTTGTTATTGTATTTATTACAGATACAGTCACCGGTAAATTTGAATTAGAATAAAATTCGTTTTCGCAAATTTTATTCGGCTAATAATCAATAACTTACACAATAATGTTTGTTTATTAGTTAAATTATAAGATAAATAATGGGTTACCTTTTTACGTAATGGGTATTAAGGAACAGTAAACACTAAAAAAACTCATACAAATGAAAAATGCATTCAAATTAGGCTTTTTAGCCGTAGCTATCTCTTTATCAGTTGTTGCTTGTGGCGGTTCTAAAACAGGCGAAGGTTCTGATACTACTGTAACTGATTCTTCTACTATCGTAACTGATACTACTTCAGTTGATACTTCAGTTACTACTGATTCTACAGGTACTGATACAACTGTTAAAACAGAAGTTGAAAAAACTGAAACTCACTAATTTTGGGGCTTAAGCCCTTAATTATTGTGATATTTTTATCAAAAAAGGTAATTCTTTAATTTTATTTAAAATTATTGGGTTACCTTTTTGTATTTTTGGTATTAAGTTTAAACTATTAATCACTTTTTAAAAAAATTAACATGAAAAATGCATTCAAATTTGGCTTTTTAGCTTTAGCTATCTCTATCTCAGTTTCAGCTTGTAAAGGTTCTGGCGATTCAGACGGTGACACTACAGTTGTTGATACTACTATGGTTGATACTACAGTTGTTGATTCACCTATGGTTGACACTGTTGTTGTTGACACAACTAAAATGTAATTCACGCTTAGTGAAAACAGGAAAAGCCCTGCGATATTTCGCAGGGCTTTTTTTTGGGCCTCACCCTGCCCTCTCCAAAGGAGAGGGTTCTATTTGCCTCACCTTTGCCCTCTCCTCCGAGGGAGTCCTGTGGATAAGGGAGAGGGTCCTATTTGCCTCACCCCACCCTCTCCAAAGGAGAGGGCTTTGAATATCCTGTGCGGGAAAGATTTTTTTATTAACTACGCCCTTTGAATAGCGAGAATAACCAGAATAAAAGCGCGATCACTACGATCACCACGATTATCCCAACATAAAAACTGGCTTTCATTAAATCGCCCACTACCGAGCAGCCGGCCAGCGTGCACATAAATATAACCGCGGTTATAAGTAACAAGTTTAACTTTTTCATAGGTATGTTATTTGTATTATAACAATACAGTAACATAGCTGTTTTAATAGCCTGCTATTATTTTAAACCGATAATTTATCGCTTATATGTAATTTAGCTGCCTTACGATGATACAGGCTGATTTTCTTTTACTGCATAATATAACCGTTCGTTCGATCAAAAGGGAGTTGTTTAACAACCTTACTTTTAAAGTTAACAAAGGCGAACACTGGGCATTGATAGGCGACAGCGGCTCGGGGAAGAGCGCGTTACTGCAAGCCATTGCAGGTAAACTCAATATATCCAACGGCGAAATTGCTTACTATTTCTTTGATGAGTATCTAAAAAATAATTCCGCGCAGCACGACGGGCTGTTCACCTACCATAAACTGCTGGCACTGGTCGAGCCAAAACACCATTTTAAAAACCTGAGCAATACCACCGATTTTTACTACCAGCAGCGCTACAACTCGTCCGACTCGGAAGATGCCCTTACTGTGGCCGAATACTTAGACAGTATTGAACACAGCACCACCAATAATTACTGGGATAAGGAAAAGGTTGTCGCTTTATTAAAACTTGGCAGCCTGGTACAAAAACAGATCATCAAACTATCCAACGGCGAAACTAAACGCCTGCGCTTAGCCTCGGCCCTGCTTAAAAACCCGGTGCTGTTACTGCTGGATAACCCGCTTGCCGGGCTTGACATACAAACCCGTGCCGAGTTTGATGTGATTTTAAGCAAGATCACCGCTTCGGGCATTACCATTATTATGACAGCGTCACCGGCAGAAATACCTGCCGTAATAACCCATATTGCGGCATTAGATAACGGCACTATCACGCAAACTATCGAGCACGCTGATTTTAAACCGGAATTATACAGCCATTACCACCAGGTAAACATCGACTTGTCAGCTATACAGCAGCTTATCCGTCAGGAAAAAGCAATGGAATATACCCACATTATAAAAATGCAGGATGTAAATATTCGTTATGGCAATAATGCCGTACTAAGCCATGTGGACTGGGAAGTAAAACCCGGCGAACGCTGGGCGCTGCTTGGCCCCAACGGCGCGGGCAAATCAACCCTGCTCAGTTTAATAAACGGTGACAACCCGCAGGCCTATGCCAACAACATTGTATTGTTTGACAAAAAACGCGGCACCGGCGAAAGCATTTGGGACATTAAAGCCAAAATTGGCTTTGTATCACCCGAACTGTACCAGTATTTCCCGACAGATAACAATTGTTTGCAGGTAATTGAATCGGGTTATTTTGATACGCTGGGGCTGTTCAGGCAAAGCCACCCGGCAAAACAGGAAAAAGCCCTGGCCTGGATGAAGGTTTTAGAGATAGACAAATATGCCCGCATACCGCTAAAAAGCATTCCGGCCGCGGCGCAACGCCTTTGCTTGCTGGCCCGTTCACTCATCAAAAGCCCGCCCCTGCTGATATTCGACGAACCCTGCCAGGGATTGGACAGTCACCAGCAGCAGCATTTTAAAAAGGTGGTGGACGAGTTGTGCCAGTTAACGGATGTAACTTTGATATACGTTACCCATTACCAGCATGAGATACCGGATAGTGTGGATAAGGTTTTGAGATTGGATAAGGGTGAGGTGGTGGTCTAAAGTCGGATAAATTACACTGTCCAATGAAATGCTTAAGTAATATTTGATTAAAATTTTATCTAAATATCTTTCGTATAGACATTTAAGACAATAAATATTATTATGGCTGTCAATTGAAATAGTTATTTCGCATATTTACGAGTTGCCTTCATTTTATTAAGACGCCATGAATTATAAAACCGAGACATTATCCGACTTTACTATTATATCAGACAAATTTCTAAAAGGGTCGAAGCTTAATATTGCGTTTTTACCGGAAAATTTAAATGAATTTGAAGATTCTGCAAAGTTTATTTATTCTGAATCAACCACAGACATTAAAAAGGCATTTAGATTAAATAATATTTCCGTTGACTATTTGACATGCGATAAGCCGCTTCTTAGAGCACGAAAAAGTGCTGATTGGTTTGGACCTACATTCTTTATTGGCTTTTCCATGTTGGCAGAGAATTCAACATTAATTAACATTTCTCTAAATGTTTTATCAAACTATTTATATGATTTTTTTACAGGGAATGCTCCCTCTAAAATAGTAAAGTTTGAAATAGTAGTTGAAAGTAAAAAAAGTAAAGAGTTTCAAAAGATTACATATGAAGGCCCGGTTCAAGGTATAAACGAACTTGGAGTAGTTATAAAGCAACTTAAAAAATGATTATTCAGTTTATTGAAGTGAAAGAATTGCTTGAGGAGTTCAATCAAATTGCGGAAAGGTCGCAAAATATCGCAATTTTTACTCGTGATATTGAACTTCAAAAAGCGGAACTTCAAACTCTATCTAACTTTATAGAAAAGTCAAACTCTTTAAAGATTTCCAATAAAGACAAATACAGTGAGGAAGAATTAAATTTAATACTTTTTATAATTTTTAGTATTGATGCCGTTAAGTCGGAATTGGAAATGGTAATTAGTTTAAAGGATAATAAAATGGACTTAGCGTGGAGTTCCTTGGTTCATGCTCAAATACAAATATCTATTGCTGCTACAAATCATCCTTTCAACAAAAACACTTTAAACGGCTATGTGTTAAAACTGGACAGGTATGAGAAATTATTATTCCCTAAAATGATGTTTGCAAGTGCTGGATATCTTGTTAAAAAAACAAAGTGTAGTATTTGCGAACTCGAATATGAGGATTGCGATCATTTAAAAGGTAAATTTTATAATGGTGAGTTATGTGTTAGGGAAATACATGAAGCAGAACTTGAAGAAGTTTCCTTAGTTGAAAACCCTGCAAATAAATTGTGTAGGGCTTTATCAGCAATATTTGATGGCAAAGAGGTTGACCCCTTGACTTTTACAGAAAAAAAGTAATCTGCAAAAAAATACGGGCAATCGTGGTTACAAGTGCAGACCCCATCTAAACTTTTACAACCAGCTTACAACAACTATAACAACCATAACACCCACAACCCGTATATTTGTACATGAATACCGCCGAACTATTACAGCGCGCCCTGCAATTTGATTTTTTGAGTTTGGAAGAAGGCGTTTATTTGTATGAGAACGCCCCTACCGCGCAGCTGGCTTACGTGGCTAATGAGCTGCGCAAGGTACAGGTGCCGCATGGCAAGGTTACCTGGCAGATAGACCGTAACGTAAACACCACCAACGTATGTATTGCCAACTGCAAGTTCTGTAACTTTTTCCGCCGGCCGGGGCATGATGAGGCGTACATCACCGATATTGAAACATACAAGCAAAAGATAGAAGAAACCTTCAGGCTTGGCGGCGACCAGCTGCTGCTGCAGGGCGGCCACCACCCCGACCTGGGGCTGGCTTTTTATACCGACCTGTTTCGCAAACTGAAGGAGTTGTACCCTAATTTAAAGCTACACTCGCTCGGCCCGCCCGAGATTGCACATGTGGCCAAGTTAGAGAACATGAGCCATTACGACGTGCTGAAAGCGATGAAGGAATCGGGTTTAGATTCGCTGCCCGGCGCGGGTGCCGAGATACTGAACGACCGTGTGCGCCGCCTGATATCAAAAGGCAAATGCGGCGGTAAGGAGTGGCTGGATGTGATGCGCGCCGCGCACCAATTGAATTTGCCAAGTTCGGCCACCATGATGTTTGGCCATATAGAAACCATTGAGGAGCGTTTTGAGCATTTGGTATGGATACGCGAAGTGCAAAGCGAAAAGCCCGAAGGCCATCATGGTTTTATCGCCTTTATCCCCTGGCCTTTCCAGGACGATGGCACGCTGCTGCGTAAGGTGCGCGGCATCACCAATAATGTAACCGGCGACGAATATATACGCATGATTGCGCTTAGCCGTATTATGCTGCCCAATATTAAAAACATACAGGCATCGTGGTTAACGGTAGGCAAGCAGGTAGCCCAGTTATGTTTACATGCGGGGGCCAATGATTTTGGCTCTATCATGATAGAAGAAAACGTGGTATCTGCTGCCGGCGCACCGCACCGGTTTACGGCCAAAGGCATACAGCAGTCTATTATAGAAGCGGGCTTTGAGCCGCAGCTGCGCAACCAAAAATACGATTGGCGCGATGTACCTGCCCAAATAGAAGAACAGGTAATAAACTACTAAAAAAAATGCCCCCAATAAATCGGGGGCATTTTCATTCATCACTTATACAACCTAGTTAGGTACAATAAATTTGCCGGGGCCTACCAACAGTGTAAGAACACTATCCATGCTCAACGGCTCATCAAATGCTGCAGTCGCAGATGATAATGAATTGCTGCTGCCAGTTTTAGGCAATGTAGTAATATCAATACCAAGCTGCATAATATTTTGCTCGCCGCTATAGTTATTATTAACCGCAATTATACCGGTATCATTACCTTGAGTGCCGCTTGTTATCCATGGTTTCAGGCCAAGGTTAAGTTTTTTGTTGATAACGTAGCGTATAGCAGCCGCGTGGCGCGCCTCAACAGCGTGTATGGCCAATGCAGCGCCTAAAACCACTTCATTACCTAATAACGCAGGTGCCTGTCCTTTGTATGCACGTACACCGGTATCTTCAAATGCTACACCAACTTTCAAAAAGGTGTCGTAGTTCGTTAATACATCAGCGAAAGTTCCGCCGGCTGTTAAATCAAACGTAAAGTCGCTTGCTTTTACAGGTGTACCACCTAATGAGGTAATAGTGCTGGTTAAAAATGTAACGTGGGCATTTTCATCGCTTCTTACTTTATCAAAATAAGTGGTCTTGTCCGAAGACGGAATTAAACCGCTTTTGTCGCCACCCTGGTTATAAAAAGTTGATTCTAACAATTCAAGTGTTAAAGCAAAATTTAATACACCAATAACCTGGGTAGGTGTTGATTGCGCATATGCTTTTTTAAACAACGTAGTTACGGCAAAAGGTAAAGCCGCAACGGCAACCTTTGAACCAAAACTGGTTATATTTTTGATAGCTGCCCGGCGCGGACTCATACGGTCGGTAACCTCGGGGTCTATCTTTTCTATTTCTTCTATGATATTAAACAAATTCATGACGATGTGGATTAAAAGGTGAAACTATTGGCACTCACTTTTGTCACCAAAAATGTATTGGCTGCAGCTAATACCGCAGTTGGGCCGTTTGAGATATTTAAACCGTTGGTACGGTTAACCTGCGGGGCATCAACAAAGGTACCAGGCTCTATCAGGTTAGCAATTATGGACGCGTGCCTTGCTTCAACTGATACAATTTTACCGGCAACTGTCAGGTAATCAGGATTGACTATCTTAAAGGCGATACCATCATAAGCTGTTACACCCAGGTCCTCGAAGGTTTTAGCAGCGGCAAGTACACTTGCGCGTTTCTTGAAATCAATTTTGCTAAAGTCAGGGGTTAAACCTTTTATAGCTTTAGCACCCAGTGCTGCTTTAAAAAATTCCCTGTGTGCAACTTCGTGATTACGGATATCAGCTAACAGTTCTTTTTCTGTGTCATTAAAGTCGCTGCCTTCAAATGAGTTAACTACCTGTATGTAGAAGGCAGCTTCCAGTTGCTCAAGGGCGTAGGCATAATTTAATATGCCAAAATCGCCTGACCCTACATCGGTAACACCGTCGATAGGATTGGTCTTGTCTTTTTTACAGGCTCCTACAGCAGCTATACCTGCCACCGCAACGCCTGCACCTGCATAACGCAAGAAGGACCGCCTAGCCATTCCTGCATTATTGGGGTTAAGTTGTGTTTCTGTTTTCATAATGTTGATAAATGATTAAATACTTATATTAGAACATACCTTATTTTTGCCCATGCGGTTTTTAATTACAAAGAAACTTGTTACAACCTCAACGAATATGTTTATAAAAGCAGTTGAATTCAATGGATAATATTGAGCAACATATTGAAGCATTGATATTTTCGTCGGAGCAAAGCATACGCGCCGAAGAAATACTTTACTGCCTGCAGGCCACCTTTGAGCGTGATTTTAGTACTGACGACATACTAAAAAGTATTGCCGGTATCAAACAAAAATATACTGATGACGCAATGGCCATTGAGTTGGTTAAGCTGAACAACGGCTACCAGTTCCTGACAAAAAAAACCTATCATCCTGTGGTGAGTTTGCTGCAGGCGCAGCGCGCCAAGAAGAAACTGAGCCAGGCCGCTATGGAAACACTTGCCATTATTGCCTATAAACAGCCGGTGACTAAAACCGATGTTGAACAGATACGCGGCGTTAATTGCGATTACTCTATACAAAAGCTGCTCGAAAGGGAATTAATTGCTATCATTGGCAAGTCGGAAACAGTTGGGAGGCCTATTTTGTATGGTACCAGCAATTTATTTATGGACTATTTTGGCATAAATGCCATTGATGAATTGCCTCATATAAAAGAACTTACAGACAATTCGTCGGCAATTGGCAGCATGGCCGAATAATTATTGCAGTTTTTTTTATTAAAAAATGGATTTTGACTATTTTTACTGAACACAACGCTGTGCACTACCTATAATATTACTGACTGTATTTATCTGATTTTTAAATTTGATTAAAGTTATACCATAATATTATTATGATGGGAACGCCAAAAAAAAATACAAACAAGAAACCTGTTTCTAAAATAAACGGGGCAAAAAAATCAAGCGAACCTGCTGATGATGATGCAAAACCTGCTAAAAGGGCAATTGATGACGAGGATTTTGATGAGCCTTTAGATGACCTGGACGGGTACTTATCGTACAACGATGACGACGACGACGATGATGATGATTTCAAATATTAAGATATAGCTGTAAAAGCATCAGGAACTCGCCGGATGCTTTTTTTATATTTGGCTGTTATTAAAGGGCAATGGTTATAAAAGAGGTTAAGGATAAAGCAGCCAAGAAAGCATTTTTAGATACCGCCCGTTTCATTTATCGCGATGATACCAACTGGGTTTGCCCGCTTGACGATGACATCGAAGCTGTTTTCGACCCGGCAAAAAACAATTTCCACACACATGGCCAATGTACCCGCTGGGTGCTTTATGATGATGCAGGCCGGCCCGCAGGCCGCATAGCGGCATTCATCAACACAAAAAAAGCTTATAATTATGAGCAGCCAACGGGCGGGATAGGCTTTTTTGAATGCGTTAGTAACAAAGAATATGCCACTGCCTTGTTTGATACGGCAAAGCTTTGGCTTGAAGCAAAGGGTATGGAAGCCATGGACGGCCCCATCAACTTTGGCGAGAATGATAACTTTTGGGGGCTGCTCGTGGAGGGCTTCACACCGCCATCCTACGGAATGAATTACAACCCGCCCTACTACCGCCAATTTTTTGAGGATTACGGCTTTACCACACAATACGAGCAGATAACCAACCATTTAGACACTACTAAGCCGTTTGATGCCCGGTTCAGCAAAATAGCCAATTGGGTTATAAATAAACCGGGGTACCAATTCAGGCATTTTAAAACTACGGACATCAGCAAATTTGCGGCCGATTTTATTGAAATATATAATGATGCCTGGCAGGATTTTGAAAATTTTGTGCCGATAGACCATACCACCGTTTTACAAAGTTTTGGCAAAATGAAGGCCATTATGGACGAAAAGCTAATATGGTTTGCTTACGTGAACGGCGAGCCGGCCTCGTTTGTGATCATATTGCCGGATGCCAACCAGATGATAAAACCGCTTAACGGAAAACTTGGCCTGATAGGCAAATTGAAGTTTTTATACTATAAATGGAAAGGTGTAACCCGTATGCGGGCGATTGTGATGGGTACAAAAAAGAAATACCAGAACCACGGCCTCGAATCGGGCATATTTATTAAGCTGAAAGAGTATGTGCTGCCGCTTAACCAATACAAAGAACTTGAACTATCATGGGTAGGCGACTTTAACGAAAAAATGCTTTCTATCCATTACGCCGTTGGGGCTGTGTTTGGTAAAAAGCATTTAACTATGCGGTATATATTTAAAAATGCCCGTTAACGGGCCTGTATATATAATGTTAAGCGGTAACTTTTTTCACGCGCAGCTCTTCAAAAAGCTCAATTACCTTCTTTTGCAAGTCGATAACTTCCGTCTCGCGTTCCGTCAGTTTTTTATGGATGGTTTCCAGCTCGTTAACAAATTTTTGTTCGGCTTCGGTATCGTTAAAAGTAAGCAGCTGCACTACCGACATTTCAAACAAGGTAGCAATTTGCTCTAAACGTGATAAGTTAACATCAGTAATGCCGGTTTCTATTTTAGAAAATGCGGGAATAGAAATGTCTAATTTTTTTGCAACATCTTCCTGGCTCCAGCCCTTTTGGTGACGTAGTAACCTGATTTTTTTTCCCAGTGTTTTCATTTGTTCGAATTAATATATTGGATTAAGGTTTCTCAATAGTTAATAAAGTTATAATATAATTTTAACATATACTAACAAAACAATATAATTATAATAATTTATTTTTTATTTCTGTCAAATCAAGCCCGCCAAAGTTTCCCGAACTCATCATCAACAGGTTACTGTCTATTAATTTAATAGCACGAATATATTCCAACAGATCATTTGGGCTGTTAAAAAACAACAGGTCTTTGTCGCCAAATGCTTGTTTTACTTTCTCGGCGCCATAAGGTTCCAGCTTTTTTTGCTCAAATGTTTTCTTATCAATAAAAACTATAGCCGTATCAGCCTGTGCCATGGTACCGCTGTATTCGGCTAAAAAATCCTCGTTCAAACTGCTGAATGTATGCAGTTCAATACAGGCAACCAATTTCCTGTCAGGAAATTGCGCCTTAACCGCCTGTATAGTGGCTTTCAGTTTTGATGGCGAGTGGGCAAAATCCTTGTATATGGTAGCCACTGCATTTCTGCCCACCAGTTCGAGCCTGCGCGCGGCACCTTTAAAGGTGGTAATGGCGGTATAAAATGCGCCTGTGTCAATATCAAGCTGCTGGCAAACCAACCGGGCCGCCTCAATATTCAGCAGGTTATGCTCGCCAAATACCTCCAGCGGGTATATTTTATCCTTAAAAATAATATTTGTAATACCATTTTCAATAACAAAGCGCGGCAGTGCATAAGGCAATTTATCAACCCCTGTTTCTGTTTGCGAAACCAGTGTATTCAGCACCTCATCCGTTTGGCTGTAAATGAGTTTGCCGCCGGGTTCAATCGTTTCAATAAATATTTTAAACTGGTCGGTATAATTTTCAAACGTAGGGAATACATTGATATGGTCCCACGCTATACCGCTTATTACACCGATATTTGCTTTGTAGATGTGAAATTTTGGCCGCCTGTCTATAGGCGATGCCAGGTATTCGTCGCCCTCTATAATAATAACCGGGGCATCTTCGGTAAGGCCAACCATGGTTTCAAAACCCTCCAGCTGCGCGCCTACCAAATAGTCAAACTTTTTACCGGCATGCTGCAAAACATGCAATATCATAGAGGTAATGGACGTTTTGCCGTGGCTGCCACCAATTACTACCCTCAACTTATTTTTTGATTGCTCGTAGATATAATCGGGGTACGAATATATTTTTATGCCCAGTTCCTGCGCTTTTAACAGCTCGGGGTTATCGGTACGGGCGTGCATGCCCAAAATTACCGCGTCAAGCTCTGTACTTATCTTTTCAGGGTACCATCCCTCCGCTTCGGGCAACAAGCCATACTTAGCCAGCCGCGATGCTGATGGCTCAAAAATATGATCATCAGAGCCGGTAACCGTAAACCCCTTTTTATGCAGGGCAATAGCCAGGTTGTGCATAGCGCTGCCGCCGATAGCTATAAAATGGACACGCATTTAATAATATGTATTTATAAGTAAATGATATGCAAATAAACAATTATTTGCCTGATTACCCGGTGTATCAGTTAACAAACTTAACGGCTACCCAATCCTGTTTTTTCTTGTGGATGATATACTTCAGGCCATACTTGCGGGCTTCATCAGTTATAATATCCAGGTCGGGGTCTTCATAGAAACCGCTGAAATATATTTCACCGTCCTGCTTTAATGCTTCGCTGTAGCGCTGCATCTGGTCTGTCAGTATGTTCCGGTTAATGTTAGCCAATATAATATCATACTGCTCGGCAGGTATCGCTTCTTTTGAACCACAGAGTGCTGCAATGTTGGTTATATTGTTCAATGCGGCATTCTCTAATGTGCTGTCGTAACATACTGGGTCATAGTCTATAGCAGTAATAGCCCGGGCGCCAAGTTTGGCTGCCATGATAGCCAATATACCTGTACCGCAGCCCATATCTAAAACACATTTACCGGCAATATCATTTTCCAGCATCAACTCCAGCATCATAGCCGTTGTTTGGTGGTGACCGGTACCAAAAGCCATTTTCGGGTCGATAACTATCTCGTACGGAAAATCGGGCCGCGCATCATGGAAAGTAGCACGCACAAAAACCTGGTCGCTTATCTGTATCGGCTCAAAATTACTTTCCCACTCATGGTTCCAGTTCTTTTGCGGTATAAGTGTTACCTCGTAGCTAAAGTCAAACATATCCTGGTAAGGCAGCAAGCGCTCATCAACCAGTTCCTTATCAAACTGCTGCACCGGCACATAAGCCTTAAACCCCGGTTCAATATCTTCAAAAGTATCAAAACCCAGCTCCGCCAGTTCGTTTATCAGCAGGTTTTTCTGATATTCCTCAGAAGATTCAAGGGTAAAAAGTAATTCGTAATAGTCCATTTTCGTTATTTAGATTGGCTTATCCCTCCGTTTCGTCTGGCACAATTTCATCCTTTTTTACTTTTCCTGTAACCAAATACAATATAAAAAAATCCATTGCCCAGTAGGCGAGTTGTATCGTACTTATCAGCATAAACCTGCCATTGATCTTGCCGGGCTCATTTACCGGGTCGGTAATTATAGATGCTATGCCTGCGGCGACAATACCACAAATAAAAACAATAATTATTGTAGTTATCAATTTAGCTGTTAACGATTTATGAGTGATAGTTTGCCAAACTGGGACGATAATTATCCATTGCGTAAGCAATGCCACAAAAAAATACAACACACCAAAATAGTAAAAGAAGGCCATAAAACCGTGCAGGTCCCCTTTGCTCATATCCTCCACCGCATACGCACTTGAAAGCGACCCCAACCACACCATGACTGCAAATACAATGAAAGCAATAACTACGGGCGCGAAAACTTTCATCTTTTTATGGATATGGAACGTGAGGCGCGGGGCATATCTAAAAAATACAAAGCTATAATATTACCAGCTGAATAAACTAAAAGTATAAGTACCATTATGCTAACCGACCATACTAAATCTTCAAAGCCAAACTGCTTTCGCCAAAAGATAAAGCCAAGGCCTCCTCCTATGATAAAACAACAAGGTGCGGCAATGCTGAAAGATGATAGCAATACGTTACTAAATTTCGAGACTGCCGTATTCCAGAGTGGAAGTATTATCCACCATTGAATAAAAAATAACACAATAGTTATAAATGGAAGTATGACGTAAGGAAATATCTCCTGTAACACCATCGTACCTTCACTATCATCTTCAAAGGTTGGATGATTTAAGAAGGATTCAACAATTACATTTGCAAAAGTCAACAGTAACAAACCGGCTAAAACTGGCAGTATTACTTTGAAAGCTTTTTTCTTTTGCATCGTTGACTCCGTCTCAAATCTCACATCCAATATCTAAAAAACTAATACGACTT
>JBDSIC010000109.1:0-7587 GCA_039918195.1 Mucilaginibacter sp. | reverse complement strand
TATCGCCGGTCTGTAATATGTTGTTTAGTGCTATAAACTGCGCTGCCTGGCCGGATGCGGTGGCTAAAGCAGCCACGCCGCCTTCTAATGCCGCTACACGTTTTTCAAAAACATCGGTAGTGGGGTTCATTAAGCGCGTGTACACATTGCCAAACTCCTTTAAAGCAAACAGGTTGGCGCCATGTTCGGCGCTGTTAAATACGTACGAGGTAGTTTGGTACAAAGGCACGGCGCGTGCACCTGTGGTAACATCCACTTCCTGGCCGGCATGTAAGTGTAAGGTTTCGAATTTCAAATTAGCAGTAGACATGATCTTTAAGAATTAATTGTAAAAAATGTTAAGTTAATTTAGCACATACGATGAATTTATCTCATTCGTAACGTGCACACGTAAATTTTTTTCAGCGATTTGAAAAAGGGGAACGCGACGCTGTATCAACAACAGCAGCAACACATACAAATACAGCAGGCAGGAGTAATGCCTTGTGATGTTACCTGTAATTTGTTTTTGTGACTGTTAACTAAACTTTTCATGGTTGTTAATTTATATTCCCCGGGATCCATTCTCCGGGCCAGGAATTGGCACCTTCTTCAATTTTTGAAGGGTTGCCAGCGGGTAGTTGAGCCTGATCTCTCGCCGCTTCTTTATAAACCAAAACCTTTTGAGGGGAATTGATCTTAAATATTTGCTGCCAAATAATATTTCAAATATATGCTAATTAGCTATATACCTCCAAATTTAATTTTTATTTATGACTGTATACTGTCCAAAGCCTGCGCCATGTCGGCAATTAAGTCGTCAATATGCTCCAACCCGACAGATACCCGCAGCAGGTTAAAAGGGGTTTTAGTGTCGGGGCCTTCAACCGATGCACGGTGCTCTATTAAACTCTCTACACCACCTAAACTGGTAGCCTGGGTAAATAATTTTACCGAATTGACCACCTTGCGCGCCTGCTGTTCATCGCCATTAATAATAAATGAAAACATAGCGCCGGGTAATAACATCTGCGCTTTGGCTATTTCATATTGCGGGTGCGATGGCAGGCCGGGATATAAAACCTGTGCTACTTTAGGGTGCTGTTCCAGGTAAGCCGTTAATTGCTGCGCATTATTTACATGGCCGCGCATGCGGTAAGGAAGTGTTTTAATGCTTCGTACCATGTAGTAACAGTCGTTAGGCGAGGGGATGGCACCGCCCATTACCTGTACCTGCCGTATCCTGTCCCACAGCTCATCTTTTTTGGCGGTTATTAACGCGCCGCCCATCAGGTCGCTGTGGCCGCCGAAATATTTGGTGGCAGAGTGCATCACTATATCCGCGCCGAGCGATAAGGGCTGCTGGCAAACGGGGGTGGCAAAAGTGTTATCGCACACTACCTTAATGTGATGATTGCCCGCAATGGCTACGGTTTGTTTAATATCCGTTATTTTAAGCAGGGGGTTTGATGGTGTTTCTATCCATATTAAACCGGTATTGCTTTTTATATGCTGCTGTAAAATGTCAGCATTGTTCACATCAATAAAATCAAACTCCAATATCCCTGTAAAAAGGATTTTAACCTGGTTGCGCAGGCCGTGGTACATATCATCCGGTAAAATAACATGTGTACCCGGCTGCAGCGACTGGAATACCGCCATGCCCGCCGCGTTACCCGATGAAAAGGCCGCAGCTTCTGCACCACCTTCCAACTGTGCCATTACCCGTTCAAGCGACGTGCGGTTTGGGTTGGCCGAGCGGCTGTAGATATACCCCGCAGGGTAGCTGCCGTCTTCGCCCCTTAAAAAGGTGGTTGACATAACGATGGGCTGCACAACAGCTTTAGTTCCTTCGTCGGTATGGTTGCCGGCATGTATGGCAATGGTCTCAATTTTCATATGCGAATAATATGCTTCAAAACTATTAAGTTTATTTATTAATTGCTGTAGCGTTACTGATATTTACTACGTAATATTATTAAACCCAATAAATTGAAAAATCTTATTATTGCCATTTTGTTGTTGTTTGGATTAACTTCCTGCAAAAAGGAAGCTTATCATAACGACTATGAAAGGAGTTATGATGCTTTGCAGTCTTTTAAAAAAGCTACCGGTAACTCCTATTATTATGTGGCGAACACGGTGTCGTGGAGCGGTTACCGCAGCGAAACAAAAATAAGCGTCCGTAATGGGGCAATCGTTTCGAGGGATTTTAAAAATTATCAGTATGAGCCTGGCGATACGGTAGCTAATGTACTTTTATCAGCGTGGCACGAAGGCGCTGATAGCCTGGGAGTACATACTGATACCGGTGCCGCCTTACTTACTTTGGATGATGTGTATACTATGGCTAAAAACGAATGGCTTAAAGTAGATAAAAGTGAAAACGATATTTATTTCGAGGTCGAAAACAACGGGTTGATATCATCGTGTGGGTATGTGCCCAATGGCTGCATGGACGATTGTTTCCAGGGTATACACATAAAAGAAATTACGGCAATGGCTGCTAAGTAATAAATCACATAGTATACAATTATAATATGAAAACATTGGCTTACCTGTTTATCCTGATCTGCGCTATCTCGTGCAAAAAAGAAAATGTTAAAACCAATAACGGTGTCGATCCTGAAAAGATATACGGCAAATGGAACTGGGTAAATTCTACCGGCGGTATAGCTGGCCTTACCATTACACCCAAAACGGCAGGTTACGAGGCTTCGGTTGAATATAAGCGCAGTAAAAGCGTTTACTATTACCGTAATGATACGCTCAAAAGCCAAGCTAAGTTTAGTATCACAAAGGGCAATACCATATTTTCTACCAAGCAGGCCTATATCATAAAGTACACCCCCGATGGTATGGATCACGTAATAATGAAGGTCACAAAAGACACCCTTGTTTTGGCCGATAACGCGAACGACGGCTTTACCATATTATACGTAAAGGACAAATAAGTTACACCTGTGTGATATTCTGATGCTGCAATTGCGTATTTTTGCAATAAAGTTTTATTAATGCCGGCTGAAGATAATTTACAACTATTATTACAGGATACCCGCTTACCTGCTGACCTGAAACAAATTGCCCAAAAGGTACTCGATCAGCAGCGCATTACTTTTGACGAAGGGGTATTGCTTTACGAAAAGGCCGAACTGGGCTACCTGGGCACCTTAGCCAACTACATCCGCGAACGGAAACACGGCGACATCACTTACTTTAACCGTAACTTTCATATCGAGCCAACCAACCTTTGCGTGTACGACTGCAAATTCTGCTCGTACTCTGTACTGATAAAACAGCGCAGCGAAGGATGGGAATACACCATGGATGATATGCTCAACATTGTAAAGAAATACGATAATGAACCTGTAACTGAAGTGCATATAGTAGGCGGCGTTTTACCGCAATACGATGTTGCTTTTTATGCTGAACTGTTCAGCCGTATTAAAGCGCACCGGCCCGGGTTACATGTAAAGGCCTTAACCCCGGTTGAATACCATTATATATTTAAGAAAGCCAAAATTGACTACGCTACCGGCATGAAGCTGATGAAGGACGCCGGGCTGGAATCAATGCCGGGCGGCGGTGCCGAGATATTTCATCCCGAAGTACGCAACCTGATCGCTAAAGATAAATGTACCGGCGAGCAATGGTTGCAAATACATGAGGAATGGCATAAACTGGGCCAGCGCTCAAACGCTACCATGCTGTACGGCCATATAGAAAAATACTGGCACAGGGTTGACCACATGGATCGCCTTCGCCAGTTACAGGATAAAACAGGCGGGTTCCAAACGTTTATTCCGCTGAAATTTCGGAATGGTGACAACCAGATGAGTGACGTGCCCGAATCAACCGTGGTTGAAGACCTGCGCAATTATGCTATCGCAAGAATATACCTGGATAACTTTGATCATATTAAGGCCTACTGGGCTATGATAAGCCGCAATACAGCGCAGTTATCATTAAACTTTGGCGTGGATGATATTGACGGTACGCTTGACGATACCACCAAAATATACTCGATGGCAGGTGCCGAAGAGCAGCATCCGGCCATGAGTACCAAAGAGCTGGTTGAGCTTATAAAACACGTTGGCCGACATCCGATAGAACGTGATACCTTATATAATGTAGTTACCGATTTTAAAGACTTTGAGTTTCCAGAAGAAAACAAGCCAAGATTTTATAGGCTGCCGGTGGTTAATTAGGAAGAAGGCGGGAAGGTGAAAGGATAAAGGTAAAAGTAGGAAAGAGAAAAACCTTTCACCTTTTGCCTTTATCCTTTCGCCTCAAACTCCTCAAAATAAAAGAATGATACTAAAAACACTATACATCGTCCGTCATGGGCAAACAGATCTGAATAAGCAGGGTATTGTACAGGGCCGGGGGATGAACACCGACCTGAATGATGAAGGCCGCAAACAAGCCGGGCAGTTTTTTGAAGCCTACAAAGCTATCCCGTTTGATAAGATCTATATATCCGAATTAAAACGCACCCAGCAAAGCATACAGCAATTTATTGATTTGGGTATACCTTATGAGAAACTTTCCGGCCTTGATGAGCTAGCCTGGGGTATTTTGGAGGGGCAACCCAGCACGCCCGAAAATAAAGCCTCTTTTTTAGATCTGCTGCGTAACTGGCTCGATGGTAACCTTGATGTTAAGTTTGAAGGCGGCGAAAGCCCTAATGAAGTAAAAATACGACAGGAAGAAGCGATAAAGACCATCATGTCGCATCCCGAAGAGAAAACAGTGCTGGTATGTATGCACGGCCGTGCCATGCGCCTGCTGCTTTGCCTGCTTACCAACAGGTCGCTGGTTGAGATGGAACATTTCCCGCACCAGAATTTGGTGCTGTATAAAGTTACCTTTGATGGCGAAAAATATGATGTAGTGGATTTTAATAATGCCCTGCACCTGAAAACTTCCTGAAACGTTTTGAAAAAAATAAGAATATCCGCAGTTAGCTATACTAACACCAAGCCCTTTATATATGGTATTGACCATTTGGCTGTGCATAATAAAATAGACCTTAGCCTGGATATACCGGCCGACTGTGCCCAAAAGCTGATAGACGACCGGGCTGACATAGGATTGATACCCGTTGCCGCTATTTTAAACCTGCCCCAATGGCAAATAGTATCTAATTACTGTATAGGCGCTAACGGCGCGGTAAACTCGGTATTTATTTTCAGTAATACCGATATAAAGGATGTGAAACGCCTGCAGCTCGACCCACAATCGCGCACCTCTAATAACCTGGCCAAAGTGCTGCTCAAAAATTACTGGAAGCTAACGCCTGAACTGATAATAGATGCTGTGGATTATTCGCAGAGCGATGATGCTGCAACCGCATATGTGCAAATAGGGGACAGGACCTTTGGTAAAAAGGGTCAATACAAATTTGCATATGATTTGGCGCAGGAGTGGAAGATCTTTACGGGCCTTCCCTTTGTGTTTGCGGCATGGGTAGCCAACAAAATCATTTCGCAGGACTTTATGGACGAATTTAACGCCGCGTTAAAATATGGCCTGGATAGCCGTGCAGAACTATTTGCAGAATTACCTCACCGCCTGGATTTTGATATTGAGGATTACCTGATGCACCGGATAGACTTCGATTTGACGTCGGATAAGGAAGAGGCACTCCATCTTTTCCTTGATTATATCAAAGCACTTTAAAGCCAATTTTCCTTTTTTTAATCACAATGCCTAAAATGCTTGCTAAATCAGTTAAGCAAATGTTAAATTGCTGTTTATTTAAACACTTAGTGTAAATTATACACTATTGTATGTGCTCATTTTTTATGAATATGGAAAAATTATGCTAATCTGAATAGTATAATTTAAAATTCTTAAAATAAATCAACATAAATTATTAAATTTTTATAAAAATTCAATTTTAATTATGTTATTCATATATAATACCGATATTTGTTATGGATTTAAAATTTAAAACAATGAAAAAATTATTCATATTACCAGTGATCATCGGCATGTTAGTAACCGGAGTTTACGCAGCCGATAAAGTAAAAAAAGACGACGATAAAAATGGCAATGTTTCTTATGCTGTTATCAACCAGTTCAAGAGCGACTTCAGGGACGCTACAAATGTTAACTGGACAGTAACTCCTAACAGCCAGAGAGCAGAGTTTATTGTTAACGGCGTAAAGAAATCAGCTTTCTACAATTTAGATGGCACTTACCTTGGTACAACTCAAAAAGTTGCTTACAATACCATTTCACTTAAAGCTCAAAAAGAGATAGCTGACAAGTATATAGGCTATACCGTTAGCGAAGTGATCGAATTGCAAACAGGCGAAAGTGTTGACCATTTTGTTGACCTGAAAAGCGCCGAAGGCGAGGTTTTAGTAAGGGTTGCTCCTACATCAGCAGTTTACTTCTTTCAAAAAGTAAAATAACAACCTCAATATATTAACAATTGTAAGGCCGTCACCGCAAGGTGATGGCCTTTTTTGTGTGTAATGCACTTGCACTAAGCCCAGTGGCGGGGGGTGGAGAGTAGGGATAGGAAATTATTCTTCTTCTCGTATTTTCTTAATTTTTTCCAGTTCCATTACATCCAATCGATCTTTCGGACGATTTACTGCTTTTTTATTGGCTATCAGCTGGTTAATGTGCAGGAAGGGGACATTAACATCATCTATGTTAGCAGTGGTTGCCATTTGGAGACATTCATCAAAAGTGTAATTTTCTAAACCTTTCATGTCAATCATGATGTCAAGCCGAAGTCCGTTCATCAATTGAAAATCAGTCCAGCCCGGTACAAACTGCATTCTTTCCAGCATGTAATAGTCACCCATTCCACACGCTATGAACGCCTCTCTTAAATGCTGCCTGTTTTCAATAGTATCTTCCAGCCAAATATCAATATCGCCTGTAAAACGCAGGTAACCGTGCAGGTTGGTTGCATAACCGCCCACCATTATATACCTTACTTGCTGCTGCTGCATGGCACGCCAGAATTTTACAATCTCTTCATCAAAAATATCCACGTATTATTTAGCTATAAAAGGCTTATGAGTTATAGTTACCTTTTGTAAAGTTTTATTGATTTTGTAAAGGCGTGTGGCAATAAGAAAACGTTCTTTGTACGATAGTTGCAAAGTTTCCCTTAAGTGAGCCATGTCAGCATCTATATAATCCTGATCTGTAATTTCGATATGTTGCTTTGCCTTCGACATATAATACTAAAATAACAAAAGTATTATAATCCGGCAATTGTTTTTATTAACACGAATGACAAACGGCACAAAAAAAGCGGCTGCCCTTAAAGGAACAGCCGCTTACTATGATCACTTTTAAAATTCTAATCTACCGCTGAACGGAGCATTAGTGCGCCAACAGTTACATTGGTACGGCTGTCGATGATAATGGCACCGCCATTGGCTTTATTCTTTTCGTATGGGTCAAATGCTATGGGGTCGGCAGTTTTGATGATGATGCGGCCGATATCGTTTAGTTTAAAATCTTCGTCGTACTGTTTCTCAAGCGTGTTGATGTTTACCTTATACAATACCTCGCTGATCTTGCAGCGGGTTAATTTACTGTTGTGCTGTATAAAATAGGTAAGCGAAGTATCCAGCG
>JBDSIC010000108.1:0-6409 GCA_039918195.1 Mucilaginibacter sp. | reverse complement strand
TTTCAGTTACCGGCCGTTTGTATAAAGGCAACGATACCGATCTTTCAGGATATCCTGACTGGGATGGCAAATGGAGCTCTAATGAATTTGGCCCTAACCGTTATGACAGCCTATGGACAAAGAAGTTTTCGCAAAAAGACTATGATGATTATAAAAAGAAAGACCCTACCGGTAAATATTTTGCTGTAAACGCAGATAGCACCAAGATAATCCCTACCCCTGCTGCAATAAAGCGTGCCGACTCGCTTGACCAGGCCAATTACAAAAAAGGTTATAACGGACAAAGCACTGCTTTTACCGACCCCGTAAAAGATTATTCAGTTGCCGCCAAGTTGCAGTTTGGTGATTTTAAACTGGGCCTGCAATACCAGTACTGGTCTGAAGGTGTGTCATCAGATTACGTGGATAGGTTTTATGCATCTAACGGCAACCTAACACACTGGGGCGCGCGCCAAACCTATTTTTATGCACGGTACGACCGCAACCTATCGGAAAGGTTGAACTTTACCAGTTTCAGCTATTATCGTTCGAGCGATTTTGGCGACGAGGCCCATACCACGCAATACTTTGGGTATGCAAACGCTAATCTAAGTTTCAGCGATTTCCTGTCGGGCACCGCGCCAAACTTCAGAACGAATTATTTTTCGCAGCAATCAGAGCAGTTCCGTACTGATAACCGGGTGAACTATGTGCTAAGCGAAAAGATAGACATTAACCTTGGCGTAGAAGTACGCAAAGGCTTGTTCCAGGGCGATTATGTAAGATCGGCCGTTGAAGATCCGATCAGCAGCGGCACAGCAGCGGCTGGTATTAAAGGCGGCAACTACTATTCGGTGTTTGATGCTGCAGTGTACACACAGGTAAGTTACCAGGACAGGCCGCGCAAAATAAACCTGTCTGCCGGCGGGCGGATGGACCATAACCGTATCAACGATAAGTTTGGCTATGGGACAGTATTTAACCCGCGTTTTTCGGCAGTGTATTACCCCGGTAAATTCATTTTTAAAGGCATTTACTCCGAGGCTTTTTTAGACGCGTCGATATTTAACAAATTCTCAACTTCAGCTATACGCTTACTTAACAGCCCTAACCTTACGCCCGAGCGTGTGAAAAATTTTGAATTTAGCGCGCGGGTTACACCTTTTGGCAAAAATTACATACAGATATCGTACTACAATGCCCGTTACAGCAATATATTAGCCACGGTAGCCGGTGTAGTTTATGATACGCTGGGTAATAAAACTACACAGTTCCAGGCTGTGGGCAAATCACGCATACAGGGTTTGCAGGCAGCTGCCGAGTACTTTATTACCAACAATTTATCTGTATTTGGTAATGCTACCTATACAAACCCCAAAAGCCTTGTTGCCGGCAAATGGATACGCATCAGCGACATCAGCGACTTTTCGGCCAACCTGGGCACTAACCTCCGCCTGCTTAATAACAAGCTGAATATTAACCTGCGTGCTAATATAGTAGGTGATAAACCGGCAGGTAAAAACACTACAGTAAGCGCCGGCATATATTCAGAAAACCAGGGATATACCGTGTTTAACGGCGCGGTAAGCTTTGCCTTTAATAAGATGATTACCCTGCAATGCGCAGCGGATAACATCACCGATCTAAGTTATTACTCGCCGGGCGTAAGGGCCTCGGGCGGGGTGCAACCACCAAGGGTACCGCAGCCGGGGCGTGTAGTATTTTTAAAGTTGATAGCTAACATAGGGAACGCATTATGAGTATAATGAAGGCTTCAGCAGGCCTTTTTGCTCAAAACGCCGAGGAAAAGATGCACCTCAGGCTGCTATTCCTGCTTTCGCTTTTTACCGGCATATCCACTTCCCTGTATTTTGTGGCAGCCAATACCCTGCTCATCCAAAAAACCAGCGTTGTCAATTTACCTTATGCCTATATCATTTCGGGTTTAGTCGGCTTTGTTATCATCAAGCTATACAGGTACAGGCAAACACAAACTAACATTGTACGCAGCTATACCGAAATGATCTTTTATTTCGCGGTGATATGCATAGCGATGTACTTTATTGTGCTTACATATGGGCGATACAAGGTGTTTGGCGTTTATGTAGCCTACCTGGCGTACCTTTTTAATATGCCGTTCACTATCATTTTCTCGCTGGGCTTTTTTTCTGTTTGCGCACGGGTTTTTAACCTGTCGCAAAGCAAGCGGCTGCTGGCATTGGCAGGCACGGGTGACACGGTAGCCTCTATACTGGCCTACATTGCTGCAGCGGGTTTAACACGCCTAACCGGCAATACCACTAACCTGCTGCTATTTGCAGGCATCAGTATTTTGCTGAGCATTTTTCCGCTGTTTTTACTCCATACCTACAATGGGCATAAGCTAAGCGATGAAGTAGCTACCCCCGGTTATGTTCCTCAAAAAATAAATATAGCCTTTTTTTTAAAGGATAATTTTTACCGGCTTATTGCTGCCGCCACCATATTCTCGGTAGCTGCCATTTATTTTGTTGATTATGCCTACCTGATATCGGTACAGTATTTAGCAAATGATACCGGTTTAAACATCGCATCCATACTCGCCATCTTTTTTACCGTAGTAAAAATTGGCGAGCTGGTGTTTTCGCTATTGTCGGGCCATATATTAACTACACGGGGTGTAAAATTTGGCATTGTATTGCTGCCCGCTATACTCACATCATGCTTCCTGCTGGCATTTATAGCAGGGTTTGCATTACACTATTCCGTATTGCTTACAGGGCTTATATTTTTTGCCAAATGGGGAGAACGCGTAATACGCAAAGCCTTTTTAACACCGTCGACAAAGGTTATTTACCAGGTAACAGGCAGGCAACAGCGCATGCAGATCGAAGCTAACGTTGATGGTTTGATAAACCAGGTGGCCACTGTTTTTGCGGGTTTGCTGCTTTTATTTTTTTCCAACTTGTTTTTGGCAAAAAATACGGTGCCTTATTTAACCGTCATTTCTGCCATATGCTTTGTTGCCGGTTTGATATGGCTGGCCATTAGCTTTAACCTGCACGTTAACTATAAACAAAAAATTGCAAAATACCTGCTCAAGCTAAAAGATACAAAAGAAGCAGAACCCATTATTATAAACCGTTATCAGCTCAGCTGCGACAACATCGATAGCGTTAAAACCATTTATCCGCTGCTGCACAAAAAAATAGGCGAAGCCATTAGTCAGGGCGCAAAAGAAGACAGCAGGCTAAAGCACATTAACTTTTACAACCCCTCCACTACGCTGAAAGCTACGGAGCACGGGCTAAGACAAAAACTGGTAACAGCCTATCATCTTAACCCGAATTTTTTTAGCCGGGCCGCCATTTTAGACCACATAGCTGCGGATGGTATTAGTTTTAACCTATTCCGCGAATTGTGGGACGAGGCAGACTTTGAATTAAGGGTAAGGTTAGTGGCCTTGTACAGCCACGGTGAGCGCTACATTGAGGACGATGCTTACTTTGAAGAGTTATGCATCAGTTATGCGCATGAAATGGTTTGGACATTGTGTGCGGCGCACGATATAAAGGAGCTTAATAATAAGGTATTACAGCATGAGCTTGGCCAGCATTACGCTAAAATGCGTGTGCTTATGTTTGACCTGTTAAAATGTATATACGACCCCGCATCCATACAACTGATAGCCGAAAGTTACTCGAAAGAAGGCCAGGATATGGAAAACATGTTATTTGCACTTGAACTGATGAATAATATGTTAGGCCGCAAGCTAAAAAGCATATTGATACCGTTGCTGGAACCAAACGACTATGATCAAAAGATAAATGCCCTTAAAAAAGTTGCAACTGTTACCAAACGAAGCGGTATAGAACGGTTAAAGGAAATTTTGTTAAAAGACGATGAGTTAATAAACATGGCCATTGTTGAATTTGCCCTGGTAAATTATTTTGAGCTGACCGCCGACAGGGAGCTTACAGGGATATTAAGCAACAGCCCAAAACCCAATATTAAATTAAAAGCCATACAATTATTACAAGGCAACAAAGAGGATGAGTTGGTAAAATACCAGGTTATAGCCCACCTTAAAGCCTTTTACAAGTTAACCAATACCGAAATAGCTGAGTTAGAGAACTGGGGGCTTAACTGGTACAGCAGCAAGCAGAAGCATGCTTTGGGCACCGGCAGCAGTAAGTTAAGGAATAATCCTTACCTGGTAGATTTTGATTTGGGCGAAAAAGGCGGCATTATGATAGATGCCTATGCGCTGGCTTTAATGATCGCTTAAAAATTATCCGGCGAGTAGCCTATCATCAAAAATCGGTCGCCGTTTGCTTCGCTTACATTAAGCGTATCAAATACATTTACGTTAAGATCCTTTGATGCGGCTGCAATCCGTGCCACTTCCTTATCAGAGTAAAGTATTTTTGTGGCTACACCGCGCAAAATAAACGGGTGGTGTTCGTCTACAATAACATCAGGATACTTTTCGGCTACAATTTTACGCACCCATTGCTCGCCCTCGGCATTATAAGCACCCTCTTTATCGGGCTGAACCTGCTGGGCATACTTATTGAAAAAATAGTAAACTATAGGTGTAACGGTTGTCCACCATAACAGTATTTTTTTGCCCTGCTGTTTTTCCAATTGCCTGCAATCATGCATCAGTTGCAGGTATAATGCTTTAACCAGGCCTTTGCTTTTATGGTCATCGTGGCAGCCGCTTAAGCCCAGGTAATAGGTATCGTTACCGTCTACAGTTTCGGGGTTTACCATAAAAAAGGCCAGCAGTTGCGCATTATCATCCCTAATTATATAAATATCCCTGTTGCGCTGTACCACCTTTTCAATCAAATGCATATTTGATTGATAGCTTGGGCCGGTCAGCTCATAAATATCTTTTATAAGCGCCTTGTCGTTTTTAAAATTGGGGATAAAAACTATTTTTTGTGCTAATACGTCGGATGCCATTTGTTCAGGATGCAGGATTATTTTCCTTAGGGTTTAATGACTCAAATATAATAATAAAAGGTCACGAGCAATAAAATGTTGCCGGCGCTGATATCAATAACTTGTAACAAATAGGTTATTAAATATTTTTCATGTTAAAAAACCTGGCCATGGTTACATCCTATTCCTGAAATGTTAAATTATTGTTATCAAATGGTTAAATAATAAAATAAACGGGGAGATTTGCCCATATACCATGTATGTTTACTGCAAAATCACTCCCATGGAAATAAATTACCCCGTGATAGGCATAGTTATAGTAGCCGCAATTATCCTTATTATTTTAATAGTACGCCGCAACCTGAAAGATAAAAAGACTTTTGAGCAGGAAATGTACGAGGCCGAACTAAAAACCGAAAAACACAACGATGATGAGGCGCGTATATAATAATTACGCTTAATAGTTTTTTATACACGGCTGTATAATCAGTTAAAGTTTAAAAGCCCAACTGCACACGCACGTTTACAACCCGTTGATTTAAATACGAATCGCCAACCGGGTTGCTTGCTACTTCAGGATTATCAATTTTAAGCGACAGCAGCTTTTTGGTAGCATTTTACTAATAAGTACCCGCCAGTTTTAAGCTAAGGCCTATAGCAGCAAAGTACAAAACCATGCCTGTAATCATCCATGCCCTGCCGGCCTGCGGAAGCCCCAGGTAGTTATCATTTGACGAAAAATTATCCGTAAAAAAGATAAATTTGAGCTTATTGTAATCCCATAACAACAGGCAGATACTGGCAAACAGCAACCCCAAAGTGATTAACCAGGTACCCGGGAAATGCAGCGAAATGGTTATCATAAATATATTAGCGGCGATAAAGGAAAACAGGACAGCCCCCAGCGTGGCAAAACGTTGTGTCATCAGCAGCAAGGCGGCCAGTATTTGCCCCCAGCCTAAAAAGTTCCAGTAAAAACCTGTTTGGTACATCGCCTCAAAAAAATAACCTATCGGGTCGGTATCAGGTATTTGCGTAAAGCGCAGCCCCAGCACCTTTTTCATTCCCGAGGGAATAAATGCAAAGCCAATGAGCATGCGGACAAGGTAAACAACCCGGCTCAGCCATACCTGCGACCTGACACGCAGGTATATATTTTCTATTGTCATAATGATATCTCATTGACGCTGAAAAGGGTTGCGGGTTACAGATGTCAGAAAAAATACTTAAGCAGCGCGGCTTGCCTGTTGTATTGAGCGTTTATGTAAAGCCGGGTTTACATGAAATTTATGATATACCCTGACATTTTTTGTTTTGTTTGTTTAGATATTAGCAGGCTTGCTGCAAAATTACATCTACATTTAAACTCCCGACCTGTAAGGCACTATTTATACAAAAATGAAAAATATCAAATTAATAGCACTGTTGCTTTTTATTACCGCTAACCATTTATATGCCCAAAGCCAGCCGTTTAAACCTGCCGACCTGCAAATAACCTGGG
>JBDSIC010000107.1:0-5118 GCA_039918195.1 Mucilaginibacter sp. | reverse complement strand
CCAGCGGACAAATTGTATTTCCTTCTATCTTTTTAGATACATCAACCAGCAGGTCCATGTCGCTCATTTTGCCGTGGCCGTACTCTAAGCGGTGCAGCACTTTTTCCATCCAGCCGGTACCCTCGCGGCATGGCGAGCATTGCCCGCAGCTTTCGTGGTGGTAAAAACGGGCGAAGTTCCATGTATTGCGCACAATGCACTGGTCCTCGTCATAAGCTATAAAACCGCCCGAACCCATCATACTGCCGGTAGCAAATCCGCCATCGCTTAATGATTCATAGCTCATTAGGCGGGCTTCGTTGTTAATGGTTTTCAGTATCAGGTTAGCAGGCAAAATCGGCACTGATGAACCGCCGGCCACTACCGCTTTCAGGCGCTTGCCATTGGCTATACCGCCGCAATATTCGTCGCTGTAAATAAATTCTTCAACTGGCAAACCCAAATCAATTTCATAAACGCCGGGTTTAACCAGGTTACCACCGGCTGATATCAGCTTGGTACCTGTGCTGCGGCCAATGCCTAATTTGGCATATTCTTCGCCACCATCATTAATGATAGGTACAACTGCCGCTATCGATTCTACATTGTTTACTACCGTTGGGCAGCCATACAAACCTGCGATTGCAGGGAATGGCGGTTTTATTCGCGGGTTACCACGCTTGCCTTCCAGTGACTCTAACAACGCGGTTTCTTCACCGCAGATGTAGGCCCCGCCGCCGGGTTGTACGTAAAGCTTCAGGTCGTAACCTGTGCCTAAAATATTTTTGCCAAGCCAGCCGGCAGCCTTTGCTTCGGCGATGGCTTTTTCAAGGATGCGTATCTGCGGCATCATTTCGCCGCGAACATAGATGTAAGATACCTTGGCGCCTAAGGCATAGCTGGCAACAATCATCCCCTCTATAAGCAGGTGGGGCAGGTAAGTCATCAGGTAGCGGTCCTTAAACGTACCGGGTTCCGATTCATCGGCATTACAAACCAGGTAACGGGCAACGCCTTCGGGTTTAGCCAAAAAGCCCCATTTCATCCCGGTAGGAAAACCAGCCCCGCCACGGCCGCGCAAGCCCGACTTTTTAACTTCTTCCACCACTTCGTCGGGAGTAAAAGTTTTTAAAGCCTTTTCAACAGCGGCGTAACCTCCCTTTTGGCGGTATACCTCCAGCGTGTTGATGCCGGGTACATTGATATGCTCTAATAATAATTTGCGTCCCATTATATCAATATATTTTGCCTGTAACCTTGTAGTAAGCCACATGCTGCCACACACGCACCGTAATGGCGATGGTAATAATTAAACCTTTCATCCAGTCGTTCATCCCCATCACATTCCCGGGCAATACCAGCATTACTACTAACGCTATGTATAAGCAATCCCTGAATATCATCGAGTTCCTGGTCATTATTGCGCTTTTGCTTTTAAGTCCATTATCAGCTGATCAACTGACTCGTTGGTTAACTTCTCGTAAAAAGTATACTCGGGGCCTATTTGCAGTACCGGCGCAAAACCACAGGCTGCCAAACACTCCACACCGCGCCAACTGAACAGGCCGTCGGCGGTAACTTCGCCTTCCTTTACGCCCAGCGTTTGCTCAATATGGTCCATTATTTTTTCGGCACCAACCGTGCAGCAGGGGCCGGTGCGGCAAACCTCCAGCATATACTTGCCCTGCGGGCGCATAAAATACATGCTGTAAAAAGTAGCCACCTCGTAAACCTCTATGGGCAAAATATCTAAATACTCCGCCACCTTATCCATAGCCGCGGCGCTTAGCCAGCCCAGTTCGGCCTGTACCAAATGCAGTATAGGCAGCAGGGCCGATTTGTGCTTCCCTTCGGGATAGCGGCTTTTTATATCGTCAAAATTAGCCAGCAGCGCTGCCGAAAACTCCACAGGCGTTTGGATGGTTTCTACTTTAAGCATCTAACTCCCCTGCTATAACGTTTAAACTACTCATGTTAATTATCGCATCGCTCAGCAGCATGCCCTGGCTCATGGGGGCATACATCTGGTAATTTATAAAGCTCGGCCTGCGGAAGTGCAAACGGTACGGCGAACGTCCGCCATCGGTAACCATGTAAAAACCAAGTTCGCCGTTAGCGCCTTCAACGGCGTGGTACAGTTCGGTTGGCAGCACAGGCACCTCGCCCATCACAATTTTAAAGTGATAAATAAGCGCTTCCATGTTGTTATACACTTCCTCTTTTGGAGGCAGGAAAAACTCGGGCACGTCGGCATGGAAAATATCCGCCGGCTCTTTGTCTATCTTATTCAGGGCCTGCTCAATGATGCGCAGGCTTTGTTTCATTTCTTCGTTACGTACCAAAAAGCGGCTGTAAACGTCGCCGTTATCTCCTACAGGTACTTCAAAATCAAAATCTTCGTATGATGAGTACGGCTCCATTGCCCTAACATCATAATCGACTCCGGTAGCACGCAATATGGGGCCCGTCCAGCTGTAGCTTAGGGCTGCTTCGGCTGTTACCGGGGCAACGCCGCGGGTACGGTCAACAAATATGCGGTTACGGTTAAACAGGCGCTCAAATTCGTTCAGTACCTTTGGATAGTCTTTTACAAACTTGCGTATCTTGGCAAACGCTATACTGTTAAAGTTACGCTCGAACCCACCTATACGGCCGATGTTGGTAGTAAGGCGCGATCCGCATATCTCTTCGTAAATTTCATAAACATGTTCGCGCCACTGCATCATGTAGGTAAAGCCGGTTAACGCGCCGGTATCAACACCTAAAATGGCATTACATACAATATGGTCGGTTATACGGGCAAGCTCCATTACAATTACCCGCATGTAATCAACACGCTTTGGCATTTGTATGCCGGCCAGTTTCTCTACCGTCATGTGCCAGCCCATATTGTTTATGGGCGATGAACAGTAGTTCAGCCTGTCGGTAAGCGGGGTTATCTGGTAGAACGGGCGGTGTTCGGCAATTTTTTCAAATGCGCGGTGTATGTAGCCTATGGTTGATACGCCGCTAACTATCCTCTCGCCATCCATTTGCAGCACGTTTTGGAAAACGCCGTGTGTTGCCGGGTGGGTTGGCCCTAAGTTAAGGGTTGAAAGTTCGCTTTGCGGATCGTTATCAAAAAATACCGGGTGATTCTGCATACTTTATCTTCCGAAAAAATAGTCTTTTTTATCTACACGGTTCGGGTCCTCTAAAGGAAATTCCTTCCTCATCGGGAAAACCGTCATGTCGTCAACATTTAATATCCTGCGCAGGTCCGGGTGGCCGTCAAACACAACTCCAAAAAAGTCGTAGGTTTCGCGTTCCATCCAGTTAGCGCCATCCCATAGCACCGTAGCTGTTGGGATATGCACATCCGTATCGTGCATAAATACTTTTATGCGGATGCGTACATTATTAACCAGGCTGTGCAGGTGATATACTACCCCTATCTGTTTTTCCTGATCGGGATAATGGATGCCGGTAAGGGCTGTTAAAAATATGAATTGCAGGGCGGCATCTGTCTTTAAAAACGATAGCAGGCTGATGATCTGCTCCTTGCCGGTTTCAATGGTCAACAATCCGAAGGGCTCGCCGGTTGTAGTAACCTGTTCGCCAAATTTTGAATTTATCTTACTTAAAAGCTCTTCGTTGCTTATCTTACCCATTACTGAATTCCGTATGAAGCTAATAATTTTTGGTACTCCGGTTCGTTCCTGCGGCGCAGGCTTTCTGTTTGTACCAGTTTCTGAATACCCATGAAGCCATCAATAATAGCTTCGGGGCGGGGCGGGCAGCCGGGTACGTACACATCTACCGGTATGATCTCGTCAATGCCCTGCAGTACCGAGTAAGTATCAAATATGCCACCGCTTGAAGCGCAGGCACCAACGGCCATTACCCAGCGCGGCTCAGCCATTTGCAGGTATACCTGGCGAAGCACCGGGCCCATTTTTTTTGATATAGTACCCATTACCATCAGCAGGTCGGCCTGGCGGGGCGAAAAACTTAACCGCTCGGCGCCAAAACGTGACAGGTCATAATGCGAACCCATGGTAGCCATAAATTCAATACCGCAGCATGAAGTAGCAAATGGTAAGGGCCATAATGAATGTGAGCGTGCCAATCCTATTGCCTTATCAAGCGAGGTGGCAAAAAAGCCCGAGCCTTCTACACCCGGAGGGGCATCAACTATCTGAATATCACTCATGAATTATACAAACTATAAACCTATTCCAAAAAAGGGTTTTTGGAAGCACAAATTTATAAAAAATAACGCTTTAATTGTATTTACAGGCTGATACAGAATGTATTTAGAATCAATCTAAACTCAATCCCACTCAAGGGCCTTTTTCTTGATAATGTAGATGAAGCCCAGCAGCAGCGTGCCCATAAAAATGAACATTTCTATCATGCCGGTATTGCCAAGGTCTTTAAAATTTACAGCCCAGGGGTACATAAAGATAACTTCCACATCAAACAGCACAAACAGTATGGCTACAAGGAAGTATTTGATGGAAATAGGTGTGCGTGCGTTACCGATAACTTCGATACCCGATTCAAATGGAGTAAGTTTATCAGCCGTAGCCCGTTTAGGGCCAATTTTGTGGGTAACAAACATGGTTGTAAATACAAACCCAAGCGCCACAACCATCTGAAATATGATGGGCAAAAAATTAACCGGTAAACTCTGTGCTTCCATAGTGCAAATATAATAATGACCGGGCAATAAAAAAGGCCTCATTTTCATGAAGCCTTTTTATAGTATTTATTAACGCGATGGTTATTTACCCGCACCGTTTTTGCGGTTAAAATAAGCAACAACCTGCTTGTTTGTCGGGTCGGCCTCACGCGCCTTGGCATAATAATCGGCGGCTTTGGCGGTATCCTTATCCTGGTACTCGGCATAAGTAGCTAAGTAAACATATGATTCGGCTAAAAATGGCTTATCCGCTGCGGCTATAGGCTGCTTAGCGTTTGTAAGCTCGATATATTGCTCATAGTAGGGTTTTGCATAACCCATTGATGAGTTTCTGCTTGGCTCCCTGAAATCATTAGCCCTGGCCTGGTACAGCGCTACTGTATTTAAAGGTGATGCTGCCTTTTTTTGTATGTAGCTAAATGCCGAATCTGCTTTTATAAGCAAGGTGGTGTCTG
>JBDSIC010000106.1:0-4672 GCA_039918195.1 Mucilaginibacter sp. | reverse complement strand
CTTTAATTTATAAGCTACTCCAAGATATATGAATTCACATACATAATATAATTGCCAACATTTTGGCAGTATTTATGTTATATCAAAAAAAATAATACTTTAAGTCATGAAAAACATCATCCAATCTACCATTGCCATTTTAGCCTTTACTATTGTTATATCGGCTTGTTCAAGTGTTAGAAGCACGACATCATCACACGTACCCCGCGACAGGTTTGTGGGTACCTGGAAATTAAATACTGTTACTTACGAAGGCGGTTTACTGTCAAGTGCCGTACAAAATGTATTTGACCAGGCCCCTCCGGCAGCATTTGTAGGCAGCACCTGGAAACTGACCAACAGCGGTAACGGCTCGTACACTTTAGCCGACGGCACTTCGCAAACCATATTCTGGTCGGTATTTGAAGGTACTACAGGTACACAGTTCCAGTTTAAAAAATTATACGAAGGCGATAAAGCCAAAAACGTAGCCGAAGGTTACCGTTTAGATGTAGGCAGCGCTACTCAAAATAACCTGGTACTTAAAACCCCAGTGCCAATTGGCGCACAAACAGGTTATGTAGTTTATTCGTTTAGCAAGTAATTTGCTATTTAGGATAAAGTAAAGGCGAAAGGCTAACGGTTTATAGATCGTTAGCCTTTCGCCTTTTATGCCTCACCTAATCCGATAGCTATCGGATCCTCTCCAAAGGAGAGGACTTTAAAACTTCATCTTTTACTTCTGCGGCTGCGCCGATGCAAATTTCAAACAGGCAGGCTTATCGATTTGTATGTACGATGCCATTTGACGAAGCTTGCCGGTAGTTTTATCTAACTTGAATACAAAAACACTGTTGCTGTCCTGGTTAGCAACGAGTAAGTAATTGCCGGTGGGGTCAATTACAAAATTACGCGGCGTTTTGCCCATGGTAGGTTTGCGCTCGACAAAGGTTAGCAGGCCTGTTTCAGGCGCAACGGAATACACCACGATGTTGTTGATATCCCCGCGATTGGATGCATAAACAAACCTGCCATCCGGCGATACATGGATGTCCGCAGCGCCTACCTTACCTTTAAAGCCGGGTGCCAGCATGGTAATGGTTTGCACCTGTTTAAGTTTGCCGTTATCGTAATCAAAAACAGTTACATCGCCGGTTAATTCCTCTAATACATACACATGCTTTTTATCGGGCGAAAAATCCAAGTGCCGCGGGCCGCTGCCGGGCGCTACCGTAGTTATTGACGTCAAAGTCAATGGCTGATCCTGCGAGCTTTTATAGCGATAGCTGTGTATTTTGTCAGTCCCTAAATCAGTGTACAATAAATATTTTTCATCGGGTGATAAGAAGGCGGTGTGCACATGCGGACCTTCCTGGCGCTGCTTGTTTGCGCTGCTGCCCTTTTCCTGTATCAGTTGCGAAAGCGGTAAAACAGATCCATCTTCATTTAAAGGCAATACGGTCAGGCTGCCGCTGGAGTAATTGGCAACAAAAAGATTCTTGCTATCCTCATCAACCGATACGTAGCAGGCATCAGCACCTTTTACCGGTTGTTTGTTTACAATAGTAAGCTGCCCGGTTTTGGGGTCTAAGGTATAAGCATTTACTTCGCTTGCCGCACCTTGCTCGCTTACGGCGTAAACAAACTTGCTATCCTTATCAACACACAGGTACGACGGGTTCTTTATATCGTCCGACTGGCTAAGGTAAGCCAGCTTACCTGTTTCGGCATAAAAGCGGTATACGGCTATATTAGACCCGTACCCGCCAATCAGCAGGTCGTAGGTTTTTGGAGCTTTTTTTTGCGCATATATAATAGCAGGCGATAAAAGCGCTGCCATCAGTAATAATTTTTTCATACTCACCATTGAATTATTAATGCAAGGTAGTAAATCGGCACAAAAAAAACGCCCCGGTAACAGGGCGTTTACATGATTATTATATCAGATGCTTTAGCTGGATAATTTCTTTTTCTTCGAGATAACGCCAGCGGCCGCGCGGAAGGTCTTTTTTGGTAAGGCCTGCATACACCACCCTGTCAAGTTTCACCACCTCATAACCTAAATGTTCAAATATACGGCGAACGATACGGTTCTTGCCGCTATGTATCTGTATGCCTATCTCGCGTTTGGTACCTCCGGCTACGTATGATACTGAATCAGGTTTAATTAAACCGTCTTCCAGCTCGATTCCGAAGCCTATCTTATTCATATCACCCTGTATAAGGGGTTTGCTCAATTCAACCTGATACAGCTTAACAATATTGCTGCGCGGATGCGATAATTTATCGGCAAGGTCACCATCATTGGTCATCAGCAATAAACCTGTAGTATTACGGTCTAAACGGCCAATAGGATAAATACGCTCTTTACTGGCTTTTTCTACCAGGTGCATTACAGTACGGCGCTCCATCGGATCGTCGGTAGTAGTAATATAGTCCTTTGGCTTATTCAGCAGCACATAAACATTCTTCTCGCGTTTCAGGGTTTCGTTATTGTAACGTACTTCGTCTTTCGCCGGGTCAACTTTATGGCCCAGTTCAGATATAACCACACCATTAACAGATACCACGCCAGCCTCAATCAGTTCATCGGCCTTGCGGCGCGAACATATGCCGGCATTGGCTATATAACGGTTAAGCCTGATAAGGCCTTTGTCTGCTGCCTGCTTGCTTTCGGTCGCGGGCTTTTTACGCTCGCGCATGTTCCTTTCAGGGGCATCGCTTGCGGGTGCATCATCAAAGGTGCGTTTTGGACGGTCGCTGTAGCCACCTGTTGCACGTTTTTTAGGGCCGCTTTCGGCCGGCCTGCGGTTAAACTTCTTGTCGCCGGTATCGGCTCCGAAACTTCTTTTTGGCCTGTCATCGGTGCTTTTACCGCATGATGCGGTTGGCCTGTCGGCACCAAAAGTCTTTTTCGGCCCGTCGCTATCAGAGGTACGTCCCGAGTATGGGCGTTTATCGCCGGAAGGCTTATCATCAAAATTTCTTTTTGGGCGGTCACTGTCAGTACCGAAACTCCTTTGCGGGCGGTCAGTATCTGTTGGCCTGCCCGTGTAAGGGCGCTTGCCTGCTGGCGAAAATGTTTTCTTGTCGCCGCTATCGCTGCCAAAAATCTTTTTAGGGCGGTCATCGCTGCCGTAGCTTTTCTTCGGACGGTCGCTATCTGCTGAAGGGCGGCCCGTATACGGGCGTTTTCCTTCGGATGAGTAAGGCTTCCTGTCGCCGGTATCGCTACCGTAACTTCTTTTCGGGCGGTCGTCGCCACCGGCGCTTTTGCCTGAATATGGTTTGCCTGATGAAAAAGAAGATCTCTTTTCACCCGGTTTATCATTATCAAATTTCTTTTTGGGATTGTCGTGGCCGTCGCTCTTTGCAGAGAACTTGCCTTTTGACGGGCCTGACGGCCTTTTGGTTGCATCACCACCCTTCGAACGGCCTCTGGGTGATCCGGCGGACTTATCATCACGACTGGTCCGTGGTTTTTTAAATACCATACTTTTTTGTTTAACGCTTCGCAGCGGGGGTACAAATGTACGCTATTTATGCGGTTTTTACAACTTTTTACATCGGTTCAAAAACAGCGCTAAACAGCGTTTAAACGGCGATTTTTAGCCTTTGAAAATCGCGCCGAAACACTAAGCCTAAGTTAAGTATTTGATAATGTGATTTATATCACTTATATTTGCAGCAAGTTTTACATATTGTACATTAAATGATTAGAAAAGAAATGACTAAAAAACACTTAATTACGTGCTCCGTAATGCTGGTGGTAATATTCATTTCGGTTTATGATTTCAGTAATGCAACAGCTGTAAAAAGGTTAAAAGTTACCAGTTCGTCCCCGCTTGTTTTCAGGAACGTACCGCAAACACAAAGCCTTTTTAGTTTTGCCGAAGAGATCATTCCCGTTAACGATGCAAGAGTAGACCGTAAGATGAGCTTCTCACTGTGGATGCACTCTTATAAAAAAGTCCATTCGAATATTTTGCATATCAAGGCCGAGAAATTATTTCCGATAATTGAGCCTATCCTGAAGTATTACGGTATCCCCGAAGATTTTAAGTATATCCCGCTTGTTGAATCGGGTTTGTCTGCGGGTACATCACCTAAGGGGGCAAGGGGCCTTTGGCAGTTTATGCCGGGCACAGCACGCAGTTACGGCCTTAAAGTAAACAGAGGCATCGACGAGCGTTTAAATGTACGCAAATCAACTGTTGCCGCCTGTAAGTACCTTAAGGAGTTGTATGGCGAATTTAACAGCTGGACACTGGCCGCAGCCGCTTATAACAACGGCTCGGTTAAAATAGGCAGAGCTATTAAAAAGCAGAAGGAGGATAATTACTTCCGCATGAGCCTGAACCGCGAAACCGGCATATACGTGTATAAGCTGATAGCGATGAAAGAAATTATTGAAAACCCTGGCAAATATGGGTATAAGGAATACTACACCAGCACTTTAGACAAGTCGCCGTTTGTAGCCCTTAACTAAACCCATTATTTACGGAGCACATATTAAGCCTGCTTTCCCAGATGGAAGGCAGGCTTTTTTTATTTATATTTGCACAAATTTTTAGCAAAGCTTGATGCATGCAAAACTATGCGGTGTTTAAGCGGTTAAAATAGCTGTTGGTATATATTTATGACTGAAAAAACTGTTGACCTGGGCGAACAAAGCGAAGTAGAAGTTTACGGG
>JBDSIC010000105.1:0-2895 GCA_039918195.1 Mucilaginibacter sp. | reverse complement strand
TAACAGATTCATTACACCCTGGCAGCGGAGGCAACCCAGCATTTGGCAGATATGACTTGGATAACGGTATGAAACTGGCATTTTATCCTGCTATGCTGGGATGGAGTTTTATTGGTTTATGGATAGCTACCATCCGTTACCGTATACGTTTAATTGAAAATAAAAGGAACGCCAATTAATTATGAAGAAGATAGGATTTTTAATGTTACTATTAATTAACAGCCTGATGGCTTCCGCTCAAAGTGACGTAGTTGAAATGATGGATAAAGACGGTAAAATATACGTTGTAATTGCTACCATAGCCATTATTTTTATAGGTATAGCTATTTATCTATTCTCAATAGATAGAAGATTGAAAAAAATCGAAAAAGAAAACTAGCCCTCAAAATAAAACTATGTTGTTTAAACATAGTTTTCATACTGTTGTTAATATTGGTATCCGGTACGCGGCTATATAAATTGCGGTATTGATATAATTTATATCAAATTTGCATTGTATAACATTTATAAATTAACACAGAGCCATGTCTACAATACTTTCTGCCGATCAGCCTACGCATTTTTTTAATGATGTATGCAAAAATTTTGATCATGCCGCACAATTTACCAAACACGATGCAGGTTTGCTTGATCAGATAAAATCATGCAATAGTGTTTACCGTTTCCGTTTCCCCATACGCCGGGGTAACAGTTTTGAGGTGATTGATGCCTGGCGCGTAGAGCACTCGCATCATCAGTCGCCAACTAAAGGTGGTATCCGTTACAGTGAAATGGTAAATGAGGACGAAGTAATGGCACTGGCCGCATTAATGACCTATAAATGTGCAATTGTAAATGTGCCTTTTGGCGGTGCCAAAGGCGGTATCAAAATAAACCCTAAAAACTACACCGTACAAGAGTTAGAGAATATAACCCGCCGCTATACGGTTGAATTGATCAAGAAAAATTTTATAGGTCCCAGCGTTGACGTACCTGCACCTGATTACGGATCGGGCGAACGCGAAATGGGGTGGATAGCCGACACTTATGCCACCATGAATCCTGGCCAGTTGGATGCCATGGGTGCTGTTACCGGTAAACCTATTGCTTTGCATGGTATTGCCGGCAGGCGCGAAGCTACCGGCCGTGGTGTAGCCATTGCCGTGCGCGAATGTGTAAATGTGCCCGAGGATATGGAAAAATTAGGCTTAACGGTAGGTTTAGGCAATAAAAGGATAATTGTACAAGGCCTGGGCAATGTGGGCTACTACTCGGCCAAGTTCCTTTCAGATTTTGGCGGTACAATAGTAGGTATAAGCGAAATGGAAGGCTCCATATATAATGCCGATGGACTGGATGTCGAAGCTGTTTTTCAGCACCGTAAAACAACAGGCTCTATATTAAATTATCCGGGTGCTAAAAACTTTTCTTCGGCCGAAGGAATTGAGCAGCCTTGTGATATTTTAGTTCCTGCCGCATTAGAGAACCAGATCACGTTGGCAAATATCAAAAATATCAAAGCCAAAATTATCGCCGAAGGCGCAAACGGCCCAACCAGCCCCGAAGCCGAAGCTATATTTTATCAAAATGGTGGTTTGCTCATCCCGGATATGTTTGCCAACGCTGGTGGTGTTACTGTATCTTATTTTGAGTGGTTAAAAAATCTGTCGCACGTGGCATTTGGCCGCATCAACCGTAGGTTTGAAGAAAACACCAATCGTAATATGGTAAACATGGTCGAAAATATAACAGGTGTTTCTTTAACAGACGAGCAGCGGGCAGTTATTGTTAAAGGATCATCTGAGTTGGAGTTGGTGAACTCGGGTTTAGAAGATACCATGATACGCTCATACCACGAAATAAGGGAAACCTACCGTTACACCGACAAACTGGATAGCATGCGTACCGCAGCATTGGTAGCTGTTATCAATAAAATAGCAGTATCCTATCAAAATCTGGGTATATGGCCATAACCAATTGTTAAAGTTACAGTAGTAATTCATGTATATGCTTGTAAACTTTTACCTTTAGGTCTCAATGAACCTGGTAAGTAAAATATTTTTGCCTTAATGCTGTTTACAAGCACAACTGTGTTTGCACAGTTGCCGGATAATATTGGGTTTGAAAATGGAAATTTTGATGGATGGGAATGTTCATTAGGTACAAGAGATAATAAATCAGGCGTAATAACCATAAACCCACCATCCGGCCCCAGCGACAGGCATACTATAATTGGTGCTATTAGCTACAAAAATCAGTTAGACCCCTATGGTAAATTTCCGATGGTTTGTCCAAATGGCAGCAAATATTCTGTACGATTAGGAGATGACGCTGGTATAACGGGCCATGTACAACGCATGGCTTATACACTTACTGTTCCTCCAACTAGCACCAATTATAGCATTATTTTTAATTATGCGGTAGTTTTAGAAGATGGAGGGCATGCACGCGAACTACAGCCCTTATTTACAGCCAAGGTTTATGATGTAACCGATAATAAAGAGATTGATTGCCCTTCATTTGATTTTTCGGCATCTTCCACATTACCGGGTTTCCTACCATCTGCATTACGTAAACCTCCAGATAATGGTATGGGACCTGGAGGGGGACCTGTATTTTATAAAGATTGGTCAACCGCAACTATTGATCTGAAAGGTTACCCAGGTAAAATTATACGTATAGAGTTTACTACATTAGATTGTGCGCCGGACAGGCACTTTGGTTACGCTTATATTGATGTTGATGAAGCAAATAGTTCGCAACCTATAACCGGCAACGCATATTGTAACGGGCAAAGCTTTGTTACTTTGCTAGGGCCAACTGGGTTTGCAGATTACAAGTGGTACAAAAACAATGACTTTACAACCATGATAGGAGCGGGGCAATCTTTAACAATTTCTCCAGCTCCTGCTGATG
>JBDSIC010000104.1:0-7152 GCA_039918195.1 Mucilaginibacter sp. | reverse complement strand
CTTTTTTTCGAATTGTTTAAGGGTAAGTGTTTGCTTACCGGTGGATAATTCGGTAGCGCCTGATTTCCAATAGATGTGTTCAAACTGCTGCTGTATCTGGGCATCCCTTAACTCTTCACGAATATCCTTTGCCACCAGGTTAATGAAATCGGTCGCATATATCTCTATCATGCGGTACTGGCCCGACTGGAACCCGCTGGCCGGCAGCAGCGACATCCTGAATTTCAGGAACTGCTCCTTCTCCATCCCGTCAACCATAATGGTAAACGACTGGGTTAATGTTTCGAAATAATTGTTGATGCGGTGCAAACGCGCCGTAAAAAACTCAGCGGTTAATTCCGGGTGATTGGCTATTTGTTTACACTCGTGCAGCGACAGCTTAAAAAATAGCTCGGTTATCTGGTGATAAATAATAAATATCTCTTCATCGGGGAATGGTGTTTTAGGGCTTTGCAGGCTAAGCAATGTATCCAAATGGATATAATCCCAATAAGTTAAAAAATCAGCGTACAGGAGGCCGTCGAGGTACGATGTCATGTCCTGGCCCATAGCCTCGTATTTTTCCTGTAGTTGCTGCAGGCGCTTCTCTATTTCGGGAGATATGCTCATACACTAAACATTAAACGGCCAAGCCAAAACCCAAGGTATAGCCCGGTAACTGAAAGGGCAAAATTAACAACTATATTTACCAAAGCCAGGTTGTTCTGGCCGGCCTTAAACAACTCTACGGTTTCAAAGGTAAACGCCGAATAGGTGCTGAAACCGCCACAAAAACCGGTTAACAACAGTAGCTTTAAAGTGTAATTAAGGTTTAGCTTTTGCACGCCTGCCATAACCACCAGGCCAAAAACAAGGCAGCTTAAAAAGTTGGCGGTTAAAGTGGCGTAAGGAAACGCAGGTTGCCATTGCGCATAAGCCTTACCCACAGCAAAACGGGCCAAACTGCCGGCACCACCTCCAATAAATACCAATGCAATATCTTTCATTAAAATATTTGATTACTTTTAATCTATAAATCACCGAATGAAACAAAGGTAGCAAAGCGGTATTATAAAGGGATTTAGTTTCAAATGTTATTTATAACAATTTACTACCTAAAAAATAAAGCCGCGTTGTTATATAACAATTATCACAAATATATTAGTTATGCAGATCAATAAGATCATTATCGGGATAGATGACAGCAAGTATGCCCATCACGCCGCCAAATACGGTTTTAGCATCGCTCGCAAGTATAACGCAGCAGTTGGCTTGGTAAATATTATTGAACCCCTGGTTACCCCGCTTGATACATCAGATAGTATACTGGGCATGCCTTTGGCGGATGTGTCGTCGCCCGAAGAAATGGACCTCATCAATTCACAATCCACCGCGTCTGAGCGGATAATTGACCGTACTATAAAAGAATTTGGGGAAGGCCTAACCGTAACCCATTTTAGCGAATACGGCTCAACTGCCGATGGTATATTACAATGCGCCACCGAATTTGGGGCCGACCTGATCGTAGTAGGCACCCACAAACGCAGCGGCCTCGACAGGCTGTTTATGGGCGATGTAGCCGAAGGCGTGACCCGACATGCTAAAGTACCTGTGCTGGTGGTACCGTTTAGCGAATAAACAGGTAATATCGAACACTGAATGTTGAATAATGAATATCGAATATTCCTTCATCATTCGACATTGGAAATTCGATGTTCGATATTATAACTCTTAATAAAGCAGCCTGAATTTTATCGTCTGCTCAATGGCTTTTAATTGATTCAGTACTTCGGGGTCGTAACCGGTATTTACGTCGGTTATAACGTAGCCTATCTGGGGGTTGGTCACCAAAAACTCACCAACAATATTGATGTTGTGGTTGGCAAACACCTCGTTTATTTTGGCCAGTATGCCGGGCACGTTTTTGTGGATGTGTATCAATCTGTGCGCATTGTTTACACGCGGCGGCTGCAGATCGGGGAAGTTGCAACTGGTATGGGTCTTACCCTCGTTCATGAACGCGATAACGCGCTTAGGTATAAAATCGGCATTACGGGGATTGTATTTAGGGTCGTCAAAAATAATGATACCTGCTTCGCAGGCCACTTCTGACAGCCTGCGGCCCTGCACCTTGCCAAAAATACCGATCACTTTTAGCCTGCCCGCATTTTGCAGTTGCTCCGGGGTAGGCTGATTATCTTCGGCACATAATAAAACACCGGCTTCCTGAAGGTATTCTTCCTGTATCGTTTCTTTTTGGCGAATGTTGTAGCCTTCCTTACGCATTTGCGCCAATGCTTCCTCATCAATATCACCCACAACAAGGCATTTTATACGATTTTTAGGGTACGATATTGCCCGCGGCAGTTTGTTGATGTATAGAAATTCATCAAAGCTCGGGGTAACATGGTCAGCCCTTTCGGCTACCGATTTACGTTCGATATTTTCCGTAAAGGCAAAAAATTTCTTTATCATTCCCGATTCCTTAAGCTGAAAATCAGAGTAACCATCACCTATGCCATAAATATCGCCCTGCAAATTCAGCTCTTTCAGCAGGATAACCTTGCCGCCTTCTTTCGATAGGGGGTTCTCCCTGTCGTAGCCTACAATATTCCCTTCATCATCAAACACAAAGGTGTTGGCGTAAATATTTTCCTTTTTTATATGGTACTCGGTTACCACCGGCGTAATAAATTCCTTAAATCCGCCCGATACGATAAGCACTTCATCCTGGTGATTTTTAAAGAATATGGTATTGCGCGAAAATGAGGTGGATACTTTCTTTTTGAGATGTGTTACCAGCAGCTTCAGGTGGTCGCGGTTAGCCTCTAACAGTTTAACTCGGGCTGCAAGGCTTTCGCTGAAGGATAGCTTGCCTTCCATGGCTAAATTGGTAAGGTCTTCTATCTGTTTATATATCTTTTCCCTGTCGGGATGTGATTTTAAGGAAATACGTGCAAGTTCGTCTAAAGCCTCCACCTGGGTAAAGGTACTGTCGAAATCAATTATAAAGTGGTCCATTTATGCGTGCCGATATGGGCATTGCAAATGTGCGATTTTTGGCCGTTACTTCATAGGGATTGTTGATAGTTAGTTCATGGCTGCTGGTTCATGGATGATAGCCGGAACTACTCACCCGGCCTTTGCTTCGCCCGACCACCCTCCCTGCTGCGCAAAGAGGGTTTTAAAAAAATAAATATTCTCCTACCCTCTTTCCGCTTGCGGAGAGAGGGTCGACCAGCGTAGCGTAGTCGGGGTGAGTTAACTGTACGCGCGAAAAAACTTCCTTAACATAATGCGAAACCATGAACCATGAACCATGAACCATGAACCATGAACCACAGAACTACTGCAACCTACCCGCCTTCTGTTTTTCAGGCGGCAGTGCTTTAAATTTTTTGTAGCTATCGTTAATGTATAGCAGCATGGCCTCGGCATCGCTGGTTGTGGCAAATTCGTAGGTAGGGCGGTATAGTGACATGTAATCCTCCAATTGCTGCCCGCGCAGCGGGATAATTCCGCTTACGTAGGTTTTATTGAATACCTGGTCTATTTCGCGTTCTCTTACCTCTGTTTTGAAGAATTTCTTCAGGCGGCGGGCATCCTTTGCTTCTTTACTAAACCATGATGAAGGTGACAGCGGGCGTACCTTGGCTTTCTCATAAACCTGGCGGTAGTCTGTACGCGGGTCAAAAGGCAAGCGTTTGGAATTTATATTTACCTCATTCAGGTTAATACCCTCATTGGCCAGCCTGATAGTTTTTGGGAACATGTCCACCACGTAAATGGTATCTGAAATATAAGCAGGCGAGCTAAACACAACCAAATGCCCTGATGCTGTTTTTATAGAGAAATTTCCTTTACTATCTGTAAGTGTGGCTTCGTTATTGGCAAGGTCGCGCACAAAAACGTTTGATAGCCGGCTGTCACTACCTCCATCGTACACAGTGCCTTTTAAAGCCTGGGCATTAGCGCCCATACAGCCAAAAAGTAATATAATAATCGAGGTGATAAGATTTTTCATAAGCGGTATAATTACTGTAAATATAAACGTTTTATGGCTCATTGGTTTCGTTTAACGGTTTTTTAACATTAAAAGGGCAGCTAACAAAAAAAGGCGGTCAGAAAAATCTAACCGCCTTTTATATAAGCGTTTCAAAACTCCCCTTTCAGGAAATTAGGGGGTTGATATTACATCATTCCGCCCATGCCGCCGCCGCCATGCATTGCCGGAGCGCCACCTTTATCATCTTCAGGATCGTCAGCTAACACACACTCGGTGGTTAACAGCATCGAAGCGATAGATGCAGCGTTCTCTAATGCTACACGACCTACTTTAGTTGGGTCGATAACACCGGCGCCAATTAAGTTTTCGTAAACATCGGTACGTGCATTGTAACCAAAGTCGGCGGTGCCTTCTTTAACTTTTTGTACTACGATAGAACCTTCGATACCGGCATTCTCGCAGATCTGGCGAAGAGGCTCTTCGATAGCGCGACGGATGATCTGGATACCTGTGTTCTCGTCCTCGTTAGCCCCTTTAAGGTCTTTTAACGAATCAACTGCGCGGATGAAGGCAACACCACCACCTGCAACAATACCTTCTTCTACAGCCGCACGGGTTGCATGTAAAGCATCGTCAACACGGTCTTTCTTCTCTTTCATCTCTACTTCAGAAGCAGCACCAATATATAATACAGCAACACCGCCTGATAATTTGGCTAAACGCTCCTGTAATTTTTCTTTATCGTAATCAGAGGTAGTAGTTTCTATCTGTGATTTGATCTGGCCAACACGAGATTGTATCTCTTCTGCTTTACCGGCACCGTTGATGATAGTAGTATTGTCTTTATCAACAATGATTTTCTCGGCAGTACCTAAGTAAGTAAGGTCAGCATTCTCTAATTTGTAACCTCTTTCTTCAGAAATTACCGTTCCACCAGTAAGGATGGCAATATCCTCTAACATCGCTTTACGACGGTCGCCAAAGCCGGGTGCTTTAACAGCAGCAACTTTTAGTGAACCACGAATTTTGTTAACTACCAAAGTAGCTAATGCTTCGCCGTCAAGGTCTTCAGCAATGATCAACAAAGGTTTGCCTGTTTGTACTTGTTTTTCAAGTACAGGAAGCAATTCTTTCATTGATGAAATCTTTTTGTCGTAGATAAGGATGTATGGGTTTTCCAACTCAACTTCCATTTTATCAGCATTGGTAACAAAGTAAGGTGACAAGTAACCACGGTCAAACTGCATACCTTCAACAGTTTTCACTTCAGTTTCGGTACCTTTTGCTTCTTCAACAGTAATTACACCGTCTTTACCAACTTTTTCCATTGCCTCGGCTATTAACGAACCAATAACTTCATCGTTATTAGCTGATATAGAAGCAACTTGTTTTATTTTGTTATTGTCTTCGCCAACAGATTGTGATTGCGATTTAAGGTTTTCAACCACTACTGCAACCGCTTTATCAATACCGCGTTTCAAATCCATTGGGTTTGCACCGGCGGCAACGTTTTTAATACCCGCGGTAACAATGGCCTGTGCTAAAACAGTAGCTGTAGTAGTACCGTCACCTGCTATATCAGCAGTTTTTGAGGCAACTTCTTTTACCATTTGAGCGCCCATGTTCTCGATAGGGTCTTTCAGTTCAATTTCTTTAGCTACTGTAACACCGTCTTTAGTAATTGCGGGCGAACCGAATTTCTTGTCGATAATTACGTGACGGCCTTTAGGGCCTAAGGTTACTTTAACCGCATTGGCTAAAATATCAACGCCTCTTTTTAGGGCGTCGCGTGCTTCTACATTGTATTTAACTTGTTTTGCCATGTCTTTTTTAATTAGTGAATTACTGAATTAGTGATTTAGTGATTTTTGTTTAGCTAAATCAAGCTCAATAATTAGTTAATGTTATTTACTTTTTGAATTACTTCTTTATTGGGAAGAATGAAATCACTCATTCACTCCATCAATAAATCAATAATTATAATACCGCGTATATATCAGTTTCACGCATAATTAAGTACTCTTTACCTTCGTAGGTAATTTCGGTGCCGGCATATTTACCGTATAAAACCTGGTCACCTGCTTTAACAGTTAAAGGTTCATCTTTTTTTCCTTCACCAACAGCTACAACAGTTCCGCGCTGTGGCTTTTCTTTTGCAGTATCAGGGATGATGATTCCTGAAGCAGTTTTTTCTTCGGCCGGTGCAGCTTCCACTACTACCCTGTCTCCGATAGGTTTAATGTTTAATGACATATAATGCTATTTTTAGTTTATGTTAGTTTTGCTTGATTTACACATCAATTGTGCCAAGCGGTTAAACAGTACCTTATTGGCATATTATACTGTTGTATTGTCAGTTTGGTATTGCCCGCATTTTGTATGTACCTGTTTAAAAAAGTACAAATGTCATCATGTCAGTACAAATACAAGCAAAAGGGCTTTGAGAATATCCCAAAGCCCTTTCTTATTCTATATTTTTTTGTCTTAATTCTTGGTCGTGTCAGCAGGTTTTTGCAATGGCAACGCCGCCGGTGCAGTTGTACCTGTAGGTTTTGAAGCTTTTTCAATTTGCTCCTTTAAAGCAGAATTGCCTGTGCTTGTACCACCTGTTTTTACCACTACGTTTATTGCAAGCGATAATACCATCAGGCTGATAGCCAGTACCCAGGTACCTTTTTCTAAAAAATCGCCTGTTTTTTGCACGCCCATCAATTGTGATGAGCTTGAGAAATTTGAAGCCAAACCGCCGCCTTTAGGGTTCTGTATCAACACGATAAGCCCTAACAAAACGCAAACTAAAACGGCTACTACTATTAAAACTATGTCCATTTCTATTATATCAAGTTGTTTTCTTTGTTAAATTTTCAATACGGTCGGCAAAGTAACGGCTTTTTTCCGGAAATTTCAACATCAATTTTTTGTAAATAGCTATCGCTTTTGGGTAAAGCATTTGCTCGGCATAAATATTGGCCAATGTTTCGGTAACCAGGTCATTTTGGTCTTCCGCGCTTTTCTTGGCTTTGTTCTCGGTATCCAGCTTTAAAGTGTTGGTCGGCCTTATCTGCGGCTCTTCCTTTATAAAGCGCTCAATGATCTCGTCGCCCTTATGTTTAACTTCCTCCCCACCGTTTTGCGCGGTATTTTTATCCAGGTCGTCAACAGAGGTT
>JBDSIC010000103.1:0-4534 GCA_039918195.1 Mucilaginibacter sp. | reverse complement strand
TCGCACTCGGCCATTACCTGCAGGCACGCGCCGCACGAGGTTACCGGCTTGGTGAGCGAAAACTCATTTGTTTGTGCGGTGATAGCCATGGTGACTATAGGGTCGTTTGCATGGTTGGCACTCCAGTTAAAAAGCGCTACCCGCTCGGCGCATAAACCGGATGGATAGACCACGTTCTCCTGGTTACTGCCCTGTAGTATTTTGCCGCTCCGTAACAGCAAGGCCACCCCCACCCTGAATTTTGAATAGGGTGAATGCGAAGTATCCAGCGCCCTGAATGCTTCGAGGCACAGGTTTTTATCCGCCTCGGGCATTTTAGTTAACCCGGTGTATTCCTTAAAGGCAATACTTATCTGGTGGTTCGTCATTGGTTTATCCGCACAGAACGGCGATACAAGATAGCATTATTTCGAATAAAGAATTTTCTAATTATATTAGGACAAATTAATTTCATGAAAACCTTTAAACCTATTTCCGCTATTATTGCTTTTTTTATTGTCGCGATAACAGGGTGTAACTACAGCAGCACTGCCATTAATAGCGAAAAAGATAAAGCAGCTGCCGAAAGCGTGGCCGGCATGCTCTACCTTGATATTCAGAATAAAGATTACGACGATCCCGCTAAACTTTTCAGTAAACAGTTTTTTACAGTTACCTCCCGCGAGAAATTGAAAGAGATATTTGTCAGCACCAACAAAAAACTGGGCGACCTTAAAGACACTAATTTAACCAAATGGGACACTAAAGTGGTTAAAGGCACTAATCCTTCGGCCAATTACCAGCTGGTATATAACAACACTTACAAAAATTACGCTGCAGAAGAAATTATTACTTTAATTATGGAGGACGGGAAGATCAAAATAATAGGGTACCGAATAAACTCGGAAGGTTTTTTTAAGTAAGATCAATCCGAACTATCTCTGCCATTCTTTTACTCGCTGTTTCACATCCGCGTGACTAACGGTTTGACCTTTTTCTAATTGGTCCAGGCCCTTTTGAATCTTTTCAATAAATATAAGTTTCTCCAATAATACATCTAACTCAAAATCCTGAGGTAATGTATTAACTGTTTCAATTACTTTATCCTTATTCATACCAATCTTTTCTCTAAGATAAAACAAATTGCTACTATTTACAACTCCGTTTTAGCATCCTACAACCGGCTGCGTAAGTTAAGAAACTTACGCAAGCATCTGCCACGAGTTATGCTACCGCCAGTTCATTGCCTTCCTCAGCTAACAGCGGGTTAATGCTTTCGTCATCCTTTTCTACCCTTAGGTTTTGTACAATATGTTGCTGGCGGGTTGGGGTGTTTTTACCCATAAAGTATTCTAACAAGGCCTTTATGTTGGCATCCTTTAAAAATACCGGGTCGAGGCGTATATCCTTGCCTATAAATAGGCCGAACTCTTCCGGCGATATTTCACCTAAACCTTTAAAGCGTGTTATTTCGGGTTTAACACCCAGTTTGGCTATAGCGTTACGCCTTTCCTCGTCGCTGTAGCAATAAATGGTTTCCTTTTTGTTACGCACCCTAAACAGCGGTGTTTGCAGGATAGATAAATGGCCGGCCTTCACCAGATCCGGGAAAAACTGCAAGAAGAACGTCATCAGCAGCAGACGGATGTGCATACCGTCCACATCGGCATCGGTAGCTATTACAATGTTGTTGTAGCGCAGGCCTTCCAGCCCGTCCTCTATATTCAGGGCGTGTTGCAGCAGGTTAAATTCTTCATTCTCGTACACCACTTTTTTGGTAAGTCCGTAACAGTTAAGCGGCTTACCTTTCAGGCTAAATACAGCCTGCGTTTGCACATCGCGCGATTTGGTGATAGAGCCGCTGGCCGAGTCACCTTCGGTAATAAACAGCGTGGTATCCTGTTTGCGCTCGTGGTTATCGTCAAAGTGCAGCTTGCAATCGCGCAGCTTGCGGTTATGCAGCGACGCCTTTTTGGCCCGCTCGTTGGCCAGTTTTTTGATGCCGGCAATATCCTTGCGTTCGCGTTCCGACTGCATAATGCGCTTTAGTAAAGCATCGGCAGCAGCAGGGTTTTTGTGCAAGTAGTTATCCAGTTCTTTTTTTACAAAATCATTGATAAACCCGCGCACCGAAGGCCCGTCGGGCCCCACGTTTTGCGAGCCCAGCTTCGTTTTGGTTTGCGACTCGAATACCGGCTCCTGTACCTTAATGGCAATGGCCGCCACAATAGACGCGCGTACATCTGACGCGTCAAATTCCTTTTTATAATACTCACGGATGGTTTTCACCACCGCTTCGCGAAAGGCTGCCTGGTGGGTGCCCCCCTGCGTGGTGTGCTGCCCGTTCACAAACGAATAGTATTCCTCGCCGTATTGCTGGCCGTGTGTCATCGCTATTTCTATATCCTCACCCTTCAGGTGGATGATAGGATAGCGCATATTTTCGGTATCGCTATTGCGGGTAAGCAGGTCATACAACCCGCGCTCCGACAGGAATTTTTGCCCGTTAAAGTTGATGGTCAACCCGGCATTGAGGAACACGTAGTTCCATATCATGTTCTCTACAAACTCGGGTATAAAGCGGTAGTGGCGGAATATGGTATCATCGGGTAAAAAGTTGATGGCGGTACCGTTGCGTTGCGTGGTTTCCTTTTCAGGTTCATCACGTATCAGTTCACCTTTTTCAAACTCGGCCAGTTTGGTGCGCCCGTCGCGGTAGGATTGTACGATGAAGGAGTTGGATAACGCGTTAACCGCTTTGGTACCCACCCCATTTAAACCCACCGATTTTTGGAAGGCCTTGCTGTCGTACTTACCGCCGGTATTTATTTTTGACACGCAGTCTATCACCTTACCTAACGGGATGCCACGGCCATAATCGCGAACGCTTACCTTATGGTCGCTCATGGTTACCTCAATGGTTCGGCCGCTGCCCATCACAAACTCATCTATCGAGTTATCGACTATCTCTTTCAGCAGCACATACACACCATCATCATACGCCGAGCCATCACCCAGTTTACCAATGTACATGCCCGGGCGCAGCCGTATATGCTCTTTCCAGTCTAATGACCGTATACTGTCTTCACTATAACTTACTGGTTCTGCCATATAAAAAGCGGGATATTAAAAATTCGGGGCAAATAGGCCCTCGCGTAGCAAAAATAAAGTTTTGATGATAACCCCTGTTAATTCAATCTGCTAACTTACTAACATTTTGAGGGGCGGGTTTAAATTTGAGGCTGCTGCCCGCGCGTTCTACATTTTTATAAAACTCGGGGCTTTTATTGTTGGTAAAGCAAACCATCAGGATGGTGCCTGTATGAAATTTTTGCAAGGATAGCAGCAGCGCGTACTGGTAGCGTTTGGTTTCGGGCATATCCAACAGGTTTAATAAGTGCGACCTGCCCGCATCCGCATGGTACCGTTTAAGCACCGGGGGCGGCAGCATTTTTATAAACGAGTGTCTTTCGCCGGTAAAAGCTATGGCATGCGCCTGCCCCATGTCGATATATACCGAGTCGGGGTTAGCCAGTTTAAGTTTATCGTCGGATAAAGCCCGCTCGTAACTGGCCCAGTTCTCTTTTTGCGACCGCACCATATACCATACTTCAAACTCATGGCCGGGCAGTTCCATGGCATAATCAAACGTAAAATCTTCGTTATTAAGCGCCTTTATTTCCCTAAAGCCCGGCTGCGGGGTAAATATTACATTTGCCTGCGCCGTTAAGCGTTTAAACGTTGTAAATTGTTCGCTTGGCGCTTTGGGCTTTACCTGCGCAAATACCAGTACCATTACGGGAATCAGCAGTATAGTAAATACAATTTTCTTAAATTGCTTTATTACAGGTGACATGGTATACAGGAGTTTAATCAAACCGAATTTAGGGTAAACAAATATGAATTCAAAATTTTACTATATTTTTAAAAAATAAACAGTTACGCAGCTTGAGCATAAAACCCAAACTAAACCGCTTCGACCTTACCATGATCGTGATCAGCCTGGTAATAGGCATGGGCATCTTTAAATCGCCCGGCGAAGTGGCCATCAGGGCGGGCAATACCTGGATATTTTTTTCCACCTGGGCCTTTGGCGGGCTGGTTACTTTATGCGGCGCGCTCACCTTTGCCGAAATTGGCGCACGCTACCCGGCAGTAGGCGGATTTTATAAAGTATTTTCTTTTTGTTACCACCCCGCATTCGCCTTTATGGTGAACTGGGTTTTGGTTATCAGCAATGCTGCCTCGGTTGGCGCGGTGGCATTGATAGGCGCTGAATATATTAACCCCATATTGCTGCCGGCTGATATGCAAACAGAGGCATGGGTGAAAATAGTAAGCATTGGTTCTATCCTTATTTTATACCTCATCAACTTTTTAGGTATTAAGATGAGTGCCCGCGCCCAAAATGTGCTAACAGTATTTAAGGTGCTGATGGTGCTGGTGTTATGCACGGTTATTTTTAAAAGTGATGTTAACCCATCGGCGTTTAAAGTTATACCGCATGGGGGCAACGTGGTAACCGCTTTCGGCCTAAGCCTTGTGGCCATATTTT
>JBDSIC010000102.1:0-3733 GCA_039918195.1 Mucilaginibacter sp. | reverse complement strand
TGCTGCACCACCATGCTCGACTGGAAGGGGCTTGCGGCTTTAAAGTTGGTGTCGACCGCGTTAAGGTTATTTTGCGCCGCTTTTACAGCCGGAATAATGCCGGTGAAAAAGAACAAAAAGGCTATTTTTAAAAAAGATTTATTCATTTATTTTGATCATCAACAATACTTTTTGACTTGTTTTTAAAATACTCGAGCCACTTGCTTAAATATATATCACCGAATTGCCCTTTTGCTAATTCTTCTATTGGTTTACCCCAATAAAAGCTTACCCAGCCATCTGCAAAGCCACGGCCGCCCTCAATAAAATCATCCATATCATCCAGCGTACATTCCAGCGGGAACATTTCTTCAATAATAAGCGGCTTGCCTATTTCATATAATTTAAGCCCGGCCAGCGCTTTATCCACTTGCTTATGTTTAGGATAGAGGTGTATACTTACAAAACCAAGTTTGCTGCTAACTTCCTTATCATAAAAAAGCGGCTTTGCCCCCGGGAAATAATAGGCCAGCGGTATTACGCCCACCGTCACCATATGTTTCTCATCCTGTTTCCTTATAGCTTCTACCAGCTTATCTACCCAACACTTGGCCACCTGTTTTTGCGTGCGGTCACCTATATCCAGGGTTAGCTGCTGGTCAAAAAAGTAGCCGCCCAACTCACCGGCCAGCCATTCTTTTACTACATGGCCCTTACCGGGTATCAGCGGCTCGTTCATCAGGTCGTAGCAAAAAATAGCCGGGCTTTTATTACAAACCTTTGCCACGGCCTCCCAAAACCGCGCCTGCACTTCCCAGCGTGCAGCATAATCCATTTTATCGTACCATTCCGGAACGTCTTTTTTTCGGTAACAGGCAAGACCGGTAATATCAAGATATAAGCCTGTTGTTTCAGCCAGTTTAAGCAACTGGGCAAGTTGCTTTAGCGATGACCCGTTAACCGTAGTTGCCGAATTCATAAATTTAGGCAACTGCAGGTGTATGCGTACCACATTAGCGCCAAGCTGTTTTATTTCTTTAAAGTCGGCAACTACTACATACCATTCGGCATTCCAATATTCCTCTATAAGGCGACTGGGATGCCCGGCATCGTGGTCGTAATTTACACCCCATACAACAAACGGCTTACCTGTATGTTCATATACAAAATGAGTACTATCCTTACTTATAACAATGCTTTGTAAACGGGTGCTATCTTTTAAATTATTGGCACCTGCATTTTGTACACCCAACCAAATACAACCTATTTGCAGCAACAGCAAATATTTTTTCATATTATATATGTTCTCTTTAAGATCACGCATATAAGGCATACCTATTTAAAATAAGGCATTATTTGGCTGATGATGATGGTGCTCCCCTTCTCGTTAAAGTGATTAAAGCCGTATATGTAATCGCTCAGCTTATTCCCTTTAGCGGCATCCTGTTTAAACGCGGTATACACATCGGCAAGGCCAACATTATTTGCGGCGGCTATTTGTTTTAGCTGCGCGGATACCTTATCAAGGTCGGTATCATTTTTAAGCAGATCGATACGCGTATCGGGCGTTGCGGTGAGCAGAATCACTTTAATGCCTTTTTGCAGTGCTTTTTTTACCATCTCGTCCATGGCTGCCCTTGCGTCATCAAGCTTTAAAAACCTGTCGTTTGTACCATAATCAATAAACAGCACATCGGGTTTGTATGGCAGTACATCGGTATCAAACCGCTTTGCGCCTAAAGTAGAGAACTCGCCGCCTTTGGAAGTGAGTATGATATTGATCACCGCATAAGGATATATCTTTTTCAACTCGCGAAACACCAGTTGCGGGTATGATTCAAAAGGTTTTACCTCCGGCGCCAAAGCATACCCGCTGGGTACCGAATGCCCGTGAAATACCAGGTTGATGATCCTGTTGGCGGGCCATTTCTTTCTTAGTTCAGCCTTTACATCGTGCAAATAACCGGTATCTGCTATGGTTTGCGCTTTGCAACTTACGGCAGCGCTTATAAGCAGTAAAAAAAACAAATATTTCATTTAATTAGGTTTTAATTTAATCCAGTTTTACGTTAGCCCGTAAAAACTCAAGCCCTTGTATGGCGATATCTTCCTGCGATGGCTCCAGTTTGCGCCAGATGGAGGCGGCACGTGCTATCACCTTTACATCTGTGGTGAAGGATTCTATAACGATAGCGCCTTTATAATTAATAGCCTGCAGCGCGGCGTTGATAGATGCCCAGTCCAGATGGTCACGGCCGGGAGTGCCACGGTCCGACCCGCAGGCATGAAAATGTCCCAGCTTATCGCCGGCAGCAAGTATAGCCCTTGCCTGGTCCTTCTCTTCAATATTCATGTGGAAGGTATCGTAATGTAAAAGCACCGCGTCGTGATTTATATCATATATCATTTTTAGGCCCTGCTCAACCGTATTTATAAAATCGGTTTCGTAACGGTTAAGTGGTTCAAGGGCCAGCTTTAACCCAAGGTTATCGGCATATATTGCCAGTTCCCGTAAATGGGTTACAGCGGTATCCCATTGCTGTTTGTAGTCTTCTTTGGTTACCGGTTCGGCACGGCCAACGGTTGAGTATAACGGACCCGACAGTACCGGGCAACCCAGTACCGGCATCATATCAAGCACGCTTTTTATATAGGCAATGGCCGTTTGCTGCTCTTCGGTAGTACCGCGCAGATCTCTGCCGGGGCCCATGGCAGCGCAAATGGATGAACAGGTAAGACCGTAATCATCCAAAGCCTTTCGTACTGCCGTGGCATCAATATGCGATGCGTCCTCAATGGCCAGTTCAACAGCATCGAAACCCCAGCTTTTAAACTTGGGGAATAGCGCCACGCTATCCGTAGTAAACGGCGACGTAAATAAAAATGTATTGATGCCAAAAGTCATTATTGGGTTACTATTTAGATGTTTATTATAGGTTGGTTAAGCTTATGCAGCCGAAGGTAAAGTGTTTTTTACATACTATTGTCCTACACCGTCCTGCCCGGGCAATTTAGTTACTTTAAAATCACCAAAATTATTAAAGTATATTGTAGATGTCTTGTATTCGCGCTAACATTATAAATTCTTTAAGAAATAATTTATTTATAATCCATGGGCTTCAATAAATTGTTATAGAGTACCTTATATTTGTTAGTGCAAATAGCCAAGATAAACTTAGTATTCCAGACAATTTAGCCTTTCCTTATTTACAAATTATCCATATTCCATTTTATGTTCAACAAATAAATCGTTATATTTGAATATTAACGTTCTTAAACAACATCAAATTAATCTAAAGAATTTGGTACACTTAGCGGTATACTTCTTAAATTTGATAACCCAACATACTGATAATTAAAGGCTTACATTAATAATTTGCGATCCCAGGGAGATCACGAAAACAGAGTAATTGGTTACAACATGTAACATTACCATTGTTGCTTTTACAAGCCAAGAACCGCTTCTAAGTAGTCAGAGGTGGAATTTTGAAACCGCACAAGAGCACCCCAATATTACCATCCATGCATACTCGCGCTACTTAAGATATTATTTTTTTCGTTTTTCGAGTATCGTTGCTATACCGATGGCCGAACACTCAGCAATCAGTTTAGTTACTACTGCTACCGGCATATCAACTTCATCTTTAAAATTGATGCAACCCTTCTGGAACTTTGCCATTGGTAACAGCTGGTTATACTTTTGGTGCAGTGCAGGATCCATATACATGGGCAGGCAATGCAGCGACATATAATT
>JBDSIC010000101.1:0-4342 GCA_039918195.1 Mucilaginibacter sp. | reverse complement strand
TCATTCGTCAAATTCTCCATCGACTTCCTGTCGTATTTTGAATAATCAGCATCAGCGCTTAAAATGTATTGTTCATATTTCCCAAAAACGCCACGGTAGTTCATATTATAGTTCAGGTTATCAATATTCCTGTCTATAAACGATTTGGTAATAATACTCGAATCAGCTATCCCATTATTTCTTATGATGGTTTTATTATCCTTGTCAATACCAACAGTATTAACAAAACCATTAACCAGTACGGCAATATTTTGCTTTGGCGTGATGTTAAAATCGCCGCCTAAATTAAAGCTGTGGCCCTTAAAATCAGTGACACCCTTATATTTAACTTTATATCCTGTAACGTCGTCATTTATGTACACATTCCTGTCGGTATTCCATACACGCGGAATTTCATTGGCAGCATAGGTATAACTGCCAAAAAGATTTAATTTTTTATGCCGGTAGTTCAAATTGGTAGTCGTATTCACTTTATACTTGTCGCCAATAGCGGCACTTTCTGATATGCTTACCCTTAACCCTTCATCCCTGCTTTTCTTAAGAATGATATTGATCACCCCGCCGCCGGCGGCATCATATTTTGCCGATGGGTTGCCAATAAGCTCTACCTGGCTAACCATGCTGCTTTGGTAACTTTTCAAGATATCGGCCAGTTGCTCGCCGGTCATTAGTATAGGTTTGCCGTTTACCGCTATCAACGCTTTTTGCCCGCCTTTAAATAACACCTCGTCGCCAATAACCTTTACCCCCGGCGCGGTTTTAAGCACATCGAGCATATTGTTGCCTGCAGATACGATACTTTTATCCACGTTTAATATGGTTTTATCAGACCGCACTTCAATAAATTCTTTTTTGCTGATGATGGATACCTCCTTAAGCTGGTGTGTTAAGGGAATAAGTTTTATTTCAGATGCCTGTATATTATTGTTGGCAGCAACCTGGTATTTAACCGTGTAAAAACGTTTATACCCCACTTTGCTTACCGCGATAAAATAATTGCCGGGCTTTACCCCATTAAACTTAAAGAAACCGTTTTTATCGCATATGGTAGAAGCTATGAGCGTTGAATCAGGATGCTTTAACAGCCTGACAGTAGCGGCATCTGCAGGGGACAAAAATTGGGTTAAAACTTTTCCCTCTATTCCGGTGGCTGTTGTTTGCGCAAACGAAAAGGACGGTATTAGTCCTAAGAGGGCAATAAACAACGTCCGGGTCAGTAATTTCATTAACAATGCGGGGAAAACACTTAACAGGCTTAATAATGCAACTAATATAGCAGCACCTTAACAATAAGTCAATATTAGGGCGTTTTACGTAGAATGCAAAAAAAAGTTATCTATTAAGCAATCCTGCCGGCATATAACCCACCCCGCGGTGATCAAAAGATATACAACATCAGCCATAAAACCCATATATTCGATTTTTATAGATTTGATTTTCATAATTTCGCCATTCATTCAAAGTATAATGATTCGAACTAAAAATATATCCCTGTTGATCCTCCTGCTTTTTTTTGTTGTTTCGGCTTTTGCGCAGGCCGAGCCGGAAGCTAATAAAACAGCCTTAAAGCAATTTATACAGTTATACAATACCGGCCAGATAGACAGCATCTATAAAAAATGCAGCGCCGAAACAAGGTCTGCTTTCCCACTCGATCAGTTTAAAACAGGTTTCGGACAGTTAAAAACCCAGTTAGGCAACATCACTAATACCGAATTTGTAACGTATGGGAACTCGATAACGTCCTATAAAACTACCTTCGAAAAAAGCACTATGCTGCTGGACCTTGCTATTAACGAGCGGGATCAATTCCTTGTATTACTGTTTAAAAATTACGAGCCAAAGAACGAGTTAACGCTCGACCCTTCATTAACCGAATCGCCCTACCTGGTAAAAACCTTATCAGGCAGCCTGTCGGGCACTATTGTTAAACCCGCAAATGCCGATGCAAAAACACCATTGGTTTTAATAATAGCCGGTTCGGGGCCGACAGACCGTAATGGCAACAATGCATCGTCAAACCTAAATGCTAATACCTACGCGTTACTGGCTAACGACCTGGGTAAAAAAGGCATAGCTACATTACGGTATGATAAACGCCGCATAGGGCAATCTATCAGCTCTACCAAAGAATCGGAAACCCGGTTTGATGATATGATAGAAGATGCCGTGGTTATTTTAAATGATTTGACTGACAAAAAGGAGTTTTCAAAACTGGTTGTACTGGGACATAGCGAAGGATCATTGGTAGGCATGATGGCTACTAATGACGTGCCTGTAAAGGGTTTCATATCCGTTGCAGGGCCGGGCGAGTCGGCTGATAAGGTATTGACCGAGCAAATGAAAACACAGCCGAAATATATAGCCGAAGGTTTTCAACGAGTGCTGGACAGTTTGCGCAAAGGCAAGCTTACGCCCATTGTTGATCCAAACCTATATCGCTTTGCACGCCCAAGCATACAGCTTTACCTGATGTCGTGGTGCAGGTTTGAACCTGCCAGGGAGCTTAAAAAATTAAAAATACCCGTACTGCTGGTACAGGGAACAACCGACCTGCAGGTAGGCATTCCGCAGGTGGAGAAATTAAAAAAGGCTAAATCAGATGCGCAATTGCTGATAATACCCAACATGAACCATGTTTTAAAAGAAGCCCCGGCTGATGCTGCAAAAAACATGGAAACCTACGCCAATCCTTCGCTGCCAATAAAGCCCGAACTGGTAACGGGTATTGCAGATTTTGTGAACAAACTAAAATAACAACATACTCTTAGCCGCAACAAAAACTTATCCCTGCTATTTTATTTCCTATAAATCACTTAAGTTTATCACTGAAAAAAAATTAAACCAATTTCTACCGTGTATAAAAAATTATTTTTTGTTGTAGTTACCGGCATGGCTATGCTTATTGGCTGCAAAAAGGAAGGCCAGTCGGACATGCGCAACGAGGAAAAGACTGATGAAGGCTTTATCCTGTATGAGAAATCTTTTTTAGAAGACCTTTGGAAGATTGACCCTGATTGGGCAACTACGGTAGGTTACCATACTAACGATAGCCTGCTGGTGATGCCCGGCGAATACCGCAAAAAAATGGTTGACCTGGCTAAAGTACACCTCGACTCGTTAAGCCGTTATCCTGAAAACGAGCTTTCGGATGCCAACCGTATGGATTTTTTCCTGATACAAAACTTCCTGCGGGCATCGCAATGGAAAATACAGCAGTTAAAATCATACGAATGGGACCCTACCACCTATAATATTTCGGGCAGTTTTGCCTATATATTAAATGAGCCTTATGCCCCGCTAACCACGCGGCTGCGCAGGTTTAATGATAAACTGGAAAGCGTACCAAATTACTTTAAGGAAGCTCAAAAACAGGTAAAAAACCCGGTGCCCGAATTAACCGATGTAGCCATTGACCAGCTTACCGCCGGTGCCGACATCATCGAAAAAGACTTTGCCGACTCGGTACACAACAGCGGCATACCCGAGGTGGAAGAAAAGCTGATGGCAGAGCGCGCCAAACTGGGCGCAACGGCCATCAGGGGCTTCGTTGCTTTCCTGAAAACGGTGAAGAACGATAAAGGCCGCAGTTTCAGGTTGGGTAAGGAACTGTACGAGGATAAGTTTCAGCAGGAAATACAATCGTCGTTCACCGCGCAGCAGGTTTTTAACTCCGCTGTGGAGCGTAAAAAGTATCTGCACAAGCAAATGATAAAGTTGAGCAAGCAGTTGTGGCCAAAATACATGGCTGATAAAGCCATGCCTTCTGATTCGCTGGAAATGGTAGGCGATGTTATCGAGGCACTTTCGGCAAAACATGCTACGCCCGAGCAGTTCCAATCAGCTATCCGGGAGCAAATACCCAAGCTTAGCGCATTTGTACAAAGCAAGGACCTATTGACACTCGAAGCATCTAAACCCTTAATTGTACGGCTGGAGCCTGCTTATATGGCAGATGGCCCGGGTGGCGCCTCGGTTTCAGCACCGGGACCTTATGAAAAAAACGGCAATACCTATTACAACGTTGGCAGCATAGCCGGCTGGGATAAGGATAAAGCCGAAAGCTACCTGCGCGAATACAACGACTATACCCTGCAGATACTGAACATGCACGAAGCCATACCGGGGCATTATACTCAACAAGTGTACGCTAACAATTCGCCGAGTATGATAAAGGCTATACTTGGTAATGGCGCAATGGTTGAGGGTTGGGCTGTATATGCCGAAGAATTGATGCTTGACGCTGGGTACGGCGATAATGCTCCCGAAATGCGCCTGATGTGGTACAAATGGCACCTGCGTTCGGTATGTAATACTATACTCGATTACAGTGTACATACCG
>JBDSIC010000100.1:0-4479 GCA_039918195.1 Mucilaginibacter sp. | reverse complement strand
TGAAGGTGCCGTTCTGTTTGTCTTCGTCGAGGTAACCTTTTTGTTTCAACTCATCGATAAAATCCCCCATACCATACTCATCATTGGTGATGTGGTATTGCTTATCCAGCTCATTCAGCCATGCCAGTGCCTCGTCGGCATCGCCCGAAGTGTAGTTAAGCAATTCCAGGAAAAGTTTTAGTAATTCCTCGAACCCGCCTTTGGGAATTTGACTGGGTGTAAATTTTGAAAATCCGAAACCGCGCATAGATATCCTTCCTGAACATAAATTAACGGATATTTTTACTGAAAAGTTTGGCTATTGGCGTTTTGTTAAAGACAAATGACAAATCGCTTATATTACCCGGAAAATATAATCGCTTATGCCGCGATAACTCCTTTTATGGCTTTTATCTCGTCTTTATTATAGGCAGGGTTTGCGCCGCGTTTGGTGGCTACAAACGCACCTATGGCACAGGCTTTCTCTAATATATCATCAATGGGTTTGTTTTTTAGCAGGCCGTTTATAAAGGTGGCTAAAAACGCATCGCCTGCGCCAACAGTATCCACTACGGCTACTTCAAAACCTGGGTGTTCATAAAACTTTTCGTCGTGCCATACCATAGCGCCTTTGTCACCGCGTGTTACCACAATGGTTTTAGCGTGGTATTTTTTCTGGAACTCTTCTATATTATCTTTCAGCTGCTCATGGGTGCCGCCAATCAATAAAGCTGCTTCCTCTTCATTCATTTTAACAATATTGGCTTTAGCTGCCAGTATCTCAATAGTACCGAGGTCGTAATGCGGCGCGCGCAGGTTAACATCAAATACTTTTAAGGCCGATGTTTCATCAAGCAGGGTTTGCAGGGTATTGCGGCTTTTTTTGCTGCGGCACGCCAGGCTGCCAAATACTATAGCTGCCGCTTTGCGGGCATGTTTTTTAAGGCCGCTTTCTACCTTAATGTTATCCCACGATACAGGCTGCGGAATGGTATAAGTGGCCTGGTTATTTTCATCTAATGTAACGGTAACCTCGCAGGTAGGCAATTCGTCATCACGTTGCATATATTTACCATACAGGTCGGCTTTCTTTAAAAATTCAACAAGCTTTTTCCCTGCGGAATCATCGCCTGTGCGGCTCACTAACGAAACCTCCAGGCCTTGCTGGGCAAGGTGTTGTGCAACATTCATTGGGGCGCCGCCGGGTTTTTTGCCATCGGCAAAATTGTCCCATAAAACTTCGCCAAAACATAAAATGTGATTTTTCATCGTGGTTGTATGATTAATACAAAGCTAACAGGTTAAAATGAAATAAATACCTAATTTTAAAATATGAAGAGATTGTTACTTAGCTGTGTTTTATTCCTTTATGCCTGCACCGCTTTTGCACAGGATAACCGGGATATATTAAGTGTATTAGAGAACCAGACAACCGACTGGAACCGAGGCGATATCGAAAGCTTTATGGAAGGCTACTGGCGGTCAGATTCGCTAATGTTTGTAGGGCGCAGCGGGCCAACCTATGGCTGGCAGCATACGCTTGATAACTACAAAAAGGCTTACCCAACTAAAGAATCAATGGGCCAGCTAAGGATGAATATTTTAAAAATAGAGTTTATCAATAATAAAAACGTGTTTGTTTTAGGGAGCTGGCAGGTTACCCGTACACAGGATACCCTTGATGGTTATTTTACCTTAATGATGCGCTATATTGATGGTATGTGGAAGATCGTATCGGACCATACATCCGGTTAATATTAATTAAACCTGAAATAAGAATATGCGATTTAAAGTTGAGTTATTTACCGATTTATTTGCCCCCAATATTATCAGGCTTATAGGTGCCAGTGTGCTGTATGTTACGGGTTTAATAGTCAAATTATTTTCACCTAATACAAAAACCTATTCTTTTAAAGCTATCCGCGATATGGAGTATGATAAAACAGATCCATCCATTATGGTGGTGGAAGAAACAGGCCAAAGAATAATAGGTTTGTTATTTATTGCTTGCTTAGCAGTGGTTATTATATACCTTATTTGACATCAATAAGGCTTACCCTTTTCTAGCGCTTTCTCTGCATGCTTAATGGCCAACCCTTCACGGTATTTGGCATACCTGCCTTTAAATGCCATTTTCAGCAAACTATCCAGCCCGCCTTTTACCGCTAAATTATACAGGCTTGCCGCTTTGCGGGATAGGGAAGCATCCCAGGCGCGCAGGCTTAACGAGAAAGAGCCGTCCAGGTATTTCATCCAGTGCCAGTAGCCGGTAGGCATAAACAAAGTATCGCCATGTTCCAGGAAAACTTCGGTGCCTTCAATCCCGTCCAGTGCCGGGAAACGCTTAATATCCGGGTTTTCCACATCATAATCCTCCAGTGCGTAAGTAGCATTGGGGATACAATACAGGCGCGTTTTCCATTTATTTTCAAAAAGTATCACATGTTTACGGCCGCCAAAATGGGTATGAAATATATGCGGCAGGTCGATATCGTAATGCAAAAAAGTAACCGAACCCTTACCGCCGAAGAACATGGCGGGCATACTTTCTATAAAGCCGCCCATCAGGTCTTTTGGTAAAACAACGTCATCCAGCAGTTGCGGAGCATGCTTAAAAATATTAAAGAAGAACATCCGCAATTCGGTCGGCTGCGATTTTATCAGGTCTATATATTCGTCAAAAGGCATTTCTGCTGCCGAACTGTTAATGGGTTTTGCCGGGTCGGCCTTTGAGCTATCGTAAAGTGGCACTACCTGTTTCCCTACCACCTGTTTCAGGTATTCGGCGGTCCATTTTTCGCGGGCGGGCCAGTTGTTGGTGAGGCCTTTAATGACCAGGGGTCGGCGTGGTTTTAAATATTTGTCTTTAAAATCTTCGGGTGAGATAAAATCTACCGTATCTATAGGGGAAAGTTTGAAACTCATATTATTTGCGAGAGTATTATCTCTTCAGCATATAAAGGTAACACTAACATATTATTAAATTGTTAATAATATTAAGGTTTGCCTTCTGCCGGTGCCTTTATAGCCGGGCTATGCTGTTTTTGATTTTACACTGACATAAGAAAGCCCGCCCCGATTGCGATCGGGGCGGGCTGTTAGTTTGCTGTAGGTAATTTAATTACTGCTACCGCAAGCTATCAATAATTAGGGCATTAACACGGTATTTATTACATGTATAACCCCGTTGCTTTGGTTAACATCGGCTATTGTTACCCATGATTTTCCGCCTTTGGCATCAACCAGGTACAGTTTGTCGCCTTCATATTTTACAGTTAACATGCCACCATTTACAGTTTTAACCATCGGTTTAGCTGATTTTGCTATTGCCCAAAGTTGTTTTGCGCTCCATTTGCCGGCAACAACATGGTAAGTAAGTATGCTTGTTAAAAGCGCCTTATTATCCGGTTGTACCAAATTGGTAACTGTGCCTTCGGGCAGTTTGTCGAAAGCCTCGTTGGTTGGGGCAAATACGGTGAAAGGGCCTTTACCTTTTAAGGTTTCAACTAACCCGGCGGCTTTAACTGCGGCTACCAGGGTGGTGTGGTCCTTGGAGTTTACGGCATTGTCAATAATGTCTTTAGTTGGGTACATTTCGGCGCCGCCAACCATTTTAGTTTGTGAGTAAGCTTGTGGGGCTGATGCAAGAGCTACTAATGCAAAAGCCGCGATAAATAATTTTTTCATGTTCGGTATGATGTATTTTCCGGGAGATACGGCGGGTATTGCATACCGGTTTTTAGCAAGTCGAATAGCTTATTAAAATTCTAATAATCAACAACTTATAACTACAACTAAAAGTTGTTAGCTTCAAAAAATAATTCAGAAGCGATGTGGTCGGCGTATAATTTACCGGTTTGGGTGAGGTAGATAGTGCTGTCTTTCTGCACTATCCATTCCTTTTCAAAAAAGGGTGGCGCGGCAATAAGCAGCTGGTTGGCAGTGCCGGCGGCTATGTGGTTAAGTTTGTTAAGATCGAGCCCCCACATGGTGCGTAGGGATGTCATAATGTATTCATTAAGCCGGTTGATTTCTGATAGTATTTCTGTTTCGGCATCAATAGTACCCTTTGCCAGCGCCTGCATGTATTTGGCGTTATTGGCCACGTTCCACTGCCTTGCCTCGCAATTAAACGAGTGTGCCGAAGGGCCGATACCTAAATATTTTACCCCTTTCCAGTAATTGGAATTATGCCGCGAATAATGCCCCGGCTTGCAAAAGTTGGATATCTCGTACTGCTCAAAACCCTGTTGTTCTATCGCATCAAGCAGGTAGGTGAACTGGGCGGCACTTTGTTCCTCGTTCATCGGTGGCTGCTTTTTTGCAAGGATGAAGGAGGCCAGCGCGGTTTGCGGTTCCACCGTCATGCTGTAGGCAGATATATGGGGCACATCCAACTCAAAAACCTTTTCGATATTGCTTTTCCACTTGGTATCGGTTAGCAGGGGATAACCGTAGATCAGATCGACGGTAATATTTTCAAAACCTGTATCCTGTGCC
>JBDSIC010000099.1:0-5044 GCA_039918195.1 Mucilaginibacter sp. | reverse complement strand
GATAACGGCGACCCGGTAAGCCACGACCCTTTTAAGGCCAGTTATCGCAAAGCTTTTCACGGGCTGGCGCTGGCCATTGTAAAAGGCAATGAAAAAAAAGGTGAAATTATTTTTAGCGCATCAGCGCCCGGGCTGCAAGCCGCCGCTTTAACAATAATATGCCGTTAAAATAGTTGTTTTAAGCGGATTATAATTAAGTTTATAAAATAAAGCAGTATTTAAAAATTATCTTATTACCTTTGCTTCAAATAGCATAACAGTACCATACAGTTGGCGATTTTAAAATGATGGATTACATTAAAATTCAAGCAGATTCACCTATACCTAAATACAAGCAGGTAATTAACTCTTTTCACGAAGCGCTGGAGAACAACCGCCTTAAAAAAGATCAAAAAATACCTTCCATCAACCAGATATCGCAAAAGTTCAGCCTGTCGCGCGATACGGTGCTTACCGCATTTAACGATTTGCAGGCCCGCGGTATCATCATATCAAGGCCGGGCAAAGGGTATTACATTACCAAATCTGATGTAACACGCCAGCATAAAATTTTCTTGCTTTTTGATAAGTTTACCGCGTATAAGGAAGAGCTGTACGCTTCGATGAAAGACCAACTAAAACGCAAGGCATCGGTAGAGATATTCTTCCATAATTTTAATGCCAAGGCGTTTGATACGCTGATACGCGAAAGCATTGGCAATTACACCGCCTATGTCATCATGCCTATCCCTACTAAAAGCATTTCGGATATTATTGACCTTATCCCGAAGGATAAATTATATATACTGGACAGGGGCCGCCGCCTTTACGGGCAGGATTACCCATCGGTTTGTCAGTCCTTTAAAAAAGATATTTACAATGCCCTGAATGCAGGGGCCGAGCTGATAAAGAAATATAATAAACTGGTACTGCTGTTCCCGGAGGACAGTCATGCACCTATGGACCTTAAGCGCGGGTTTGTACAGTTTTGCACCGAGCATAATATTGAACACGTAGCTACCTCAAAGCATATAACCGAGGTAAACAAAGGCGAGGCTTACATTGTGCTGGATGATAAAACTTTGGTGACCTTGGTGCAGGACGCGCAGGCCAAAAAATATAAGCTGGGCAGGGATATCGGCATTATATCCTACAACGATACGCCCCTAAAATCAATAGTAGCCAATGGTATAACTACCATATCTACTGATTTTGACGCGATGGGCCGCAACATAGCCGACCTGGTGATCAACAAGCGTAAGGACCATATCGAAAACCCTTGCAGCCTCATCATTCGCAGCTCGTTATAATACTTTAATACAGATAATGGATACTACTGAACAGGGAATTATTAAAAACAATGTACAAACGTATGGGCTTACCAACGGGGTATGTGGCGGTGAAAACCTTATCCATAGCCAAAAGACGATAGGCGGCCTCGAAAATATTTTTGTTGACGAAACAGCGCGTAAAGCGATGGACCAAAATGAAGTGGTTTACCGCGTTGAAGCTTACTTCCCGGTGGCTGAAGGTACCGAGGCAGGGTTGTTTTTTGGTACCAGCCGCATTAACCCAGGGAAGGTGGGCGATGAGTATTATATGACCCAGGGCCACTTTCACCAAAAGCCCGACCGTGGCGAATTTTACTGGGGCATAAAAGGCGAAGGTGTATTGTTACTAATGGATAGCGAAAGAAACACCCGCGCCGAAAAGGTATTTGCAGGCAGTTTGCATTATATACCCGGTTTTACTGGCCACAGGTTGGTAAATACCGGCAGCGAAGAACTAACCGTAGGTGCCTGCTGGCCGTCAGATGCCGGGCATAACTATGGCGATATACGGAAAACAGGCTTTTCTAAAGGTGTTTTTAACAGGAACGGGGTACCCACCCTTGAAGTTATCGAGAAAAATAAATAAGATGTTTGATCCCGGATTTGATGTAAAGCCTGTTGACAGGCCTTTAGGTTTTGTTTATGGCGATGATTGTTTTGGCCCGGTGGTGGAAACCCGCAAGCTGGACGATATACGTAAAAGCCTGCGCAACCCCGATAGCGATGGCCCCGAAGTGGTATACGCCATAGCGATGGATGTGGGTAAAATAAAGCACAAGCCCATACTACAAGAGAAGATGCTGCTTTACGGTGCCGTAACCTATGCTGCCGGCAAACTGGGCGATGAGCCGGTACGCAGCCAGGGGCATATCCACAAAAAATCGTCGCATAGTGGCTGGTCGCCGCCCGAAATTTACGAGATATGGAGCGGGGCTGCTATTATTTACATGCAGGAATACGCCGAAGATAATCCCGGCCGTTGCTTCGCGGTATATGCCGGTCCCGGTGATGTAGTAGTTGTTCCGCCCGAATGGGCACATGCCACCATCAGCGCCGACCCGGAAACTCCCTTAACTTTTGGTGCCTGGTGCGACCGCGAGTACGGCTTTTTATATGACAAGGTGAGGGCGCATAAAGGCCTGGCCTGGTTTCCGCTGGTAAATGCCGGCGGACAAATAGAGTGGCAGCCAAATCCTAACTACCAACCGTCGGAACTGGTAATGAAAGCACCCGAAGATTACAGCGCCAACTTAGGTATAGGAAAAAATATACCCGTTTATGAGCAATTTGAGCAGGAACCGGACAGGTTTCAGTTTGTATCAAAGCCCGCGCTTAAACAGGATGTTTGGCTGAATTTTACGCCCTGATACAAAATAGGCGAACAAATAACAGGTTTTGTTCACTATCTAAAATATAAAAAAAGCTGATTGGATTTATTTTGCAGGGAATTCATTAATTATTTATTTCTTTGTTTTAAATAAGCCGGTAACAACTAAATTTTACTTTTTTGAATACCTTTTCCAATCCATTAAATTAAATCGTTCATCAATATGTATCAACATATATACCTATTGATGTTTTATTAACATAATCATACTAAATTGAAAACTGCTAATTATTTAAAATTCCCCTTTGTAGAGGTTGAAAAAGAAAACAAGTCTTGCGTTGCGGGCTGGGAAGCCATAGCTGCCAAAATTAACGAAGAGATAGCATCAGGCAAAAAAGTTATTGCCATTGAAACCTACCAGGGTATATTGAATGATGAGATCATCGGCGGCCTTAAAGGTACTGTTAAACACGACCTGTGGATTGATTCTTCTGAAGCCTTTAAAACGGAAGATGAAGTGCGTAAACTGACCTATCCGGACGTTACCGACGACAGGATATTCGGCTACTTAACCCGTTTAAATATCAGCGATTATCTTGATAAGGCAAAAATTGAGGCTGTACAGGAAAAAGCTAAGGCAGCCGGCAACGGCGTGGTTATTATTTACGGCGTAGGCGCAGCCTTAGCTTTACCAAATTTCGACCTGTTGGTTTATGCCGATATGGCGCGCTGGGAAATTCAATTGCGTATGCGTAAAAAACTGGTGAACAACATTGGTATCACCAACAACCAGGAAGAATTTTCGATACAATACAAACGCGGCTTTTTTGTTGACTGGCGCGCAAATGACCGCCTGAAAAAGAAGCTGTTTAAAAAGATAGATTACGTATTGGATACAAACGTAGCCGGCAGCCCTAAAATGGTAACAGGTGCCGCGGTAACCGAAGGATATAAAATTAGTGTAAGCCGCCCGTTCCGTGTAGTGCCGTTTTTTGATCCGGGACCATGGGGTGGCCAGTGGATGAAGGATGTGATAGACCTTGACCGCTCGGTAGTAAACTTTGCCTGGGGTTTTGATTGCGTACCCGAAGAAAACAGCCTGCTGTTAAGATTTGGCGATATCGACGTAGAGGTACCATCCATTAACTTAGTGTTTTTTGAAACCGATAAGCTGATGGGCGCGAAAGTTCACTCGCGCTTTGGCGATGAGTTCCCGATACGTTTTGACTTTTTGGATACCGTAAAAGGCGGTAACCTGAGTTTCCAGGTACACCCGCTAACCGAGTATATCCAGGAAAAATTTGGTATGCACTACACCCAGGATGAAAGCTATTACTTTTTGGATATTGATGGCTCGGCTGATGTATTTTTAGGTTTACAGGAAAACGTGAACCCCGATGAAATGATAGCCGACCTTAAAGCTGCCGAAAAAGGCGAGAAGCATTTTGATGACGAAAAATATGTAAAAAGGTGGCCGATGAAAAAGCATGACCACATATCGATACCTGCCGGTACGGTACATTGCTCGGGCACAGGCGGTATGGTGCTTGAAATTAGCGCTACGCCTTATATATTTACCTTTAAAATGTGGGATTGGGGTAGGTTAGGTATGGACGGCAAACCACGCCCGATCAATATCGATCACGCCAAAAATGTGATACAGTGGGACCGCGACGCGGCATGGGTTGAAAAACACGCGCTTAACCTGGTTAAACCCATTGCAACAGGTGACGGCTGGCGCGAAGAAAGCACCGGTTTAAACGAACTGGAGTTTATTGAAACCCGCAGGCACTGGTTTACCGGCAAGGTTACGCACAACACTAACGATAATGATGGTGTGAACGTAATTAACCTGGTTGAGGGCCGCGAGGTTATCGTAGAAAGCCCGACCAATGCCTTTGAGCCGTACGTGATACACTACGCCGAAACCTTTATCGTTCCGGCGGCGGTTGGCGAGTATACCATACGCCCTTACGGTGAGTCGGAAGGGCAGGAGTGTGCTACATTAAAAGCTTATGTTAGAGTTTAAACTATAAATTATATTACCTAAAATTATGAGTACAGCAGCAGTATCGCAAAAGCCGTCTACCATGGGCTTTGTGATCAAATTAACAGTGGTAGCCGCCCTGGGCGGGTTTTTATTTGGTTACGATACGGCCGTAATATCGGGCGTAATACCTTTCCTAACCACCAAGTTCGAATTGTCTGACAAAATGGTAGGATGGGCCGCCAGCAGCGCAATTGTAGGTTGTATAGCCGGCAGTATCAGTGCCGGGCCGCTAAGTGATAAATGGGGTAGAAAAACGGTATTGATCTTTACTGCTATCTTATTCGCCATATCATCAGTAGGCGCGGCATTGCCCGATACGCTGACAGGCTTTGTGCTTTACCGCTTTATCGGTGGTGT
>JBDSIC010000098.1:0-9515 GCA_039918195.1 Mucilaginibacter sp. | reverse complement strand
ACAATTCAAATATTTGCTCGTAAACCTCTTCGGGGCGGCAGTTCTCTTTATCTACTTTGTTTACAACCACAATTGGTTTTAAGCCTAATGCCAAGGCCTTTTGGGTTACAAAGCGGGTTTGAGGCATAGCGCCTTCAAATGCGTCGCAAAGCAAAATAACGCCGTCGGCCATTTTCAATACACGCTCCACCTCGCCGCCAAAGTCGGCGTGACCGGGAGTATCAATAATGTTGATCTTTACGTCTTTATAAATTACCGATACGTTTTTTGAAACGATAGTTATACCGCGTTCACGTTCCAGGTCGTTATTATCCAGTATCAGTTCACCGGTTTCCTGTCCTTCGCGGAAAATAGCGCAGCTGTGTAAAATTTTATCAACCAAAGTAGTTTTGCCGTGGTCAACGTGAGCGATGATCGCTATGTTTCTTATTTTTTGCATGAAAATGCCCCTATTAAATTTGCCGCAAAGGTACGGTTAATTTATGGCATTTTAAAGTAAAGCTGCATTATGGATTTGTTATGACGGTTAATCCCAGATTATTACAGCGGGGTAAGGCTTAAAATGCTGGTCGGCTGAGATAATGGAAAGGTCTTCGGATATGGCCTGGGCTATGAGCAGGCGATCGAATGGGTCACGATGGTGGTGGGGTAGAATTTGCAAAACAGTTAGGTGATCTATTTTTATACCCAACACCTTAATATCATTTATAAAAAGTATTTTTTCAATTTCAGTTGGTGATGGTTTAAAATTAAGTTTACCCAAACTGGATTTGATTGTTATCTCCCATATAGACGCAACACATACATACCTTTTGTTTTGTTTCTTTTCGATAATTTCTTTGGCTTTGAATGACAATCTATCAGCACCTTCAAGAAACCAAATTAAAGCATGGGTATCTATTATGACATCCATGTTTTACATGTAATCTTTGAAATCCTCTAATGGCTCGTCAAAATCATCAGACATTTCTCCAAACATACCTTTACCACTACCAAAAATGGGCTTGCGTTCATTCGGTTCGTTTTGCCCTTCAGATGTAGTTATTGAATTAATATTCCGCTTTTTCAACAATGCCTGAATCATGTTTTCAACTTGTTGCTGGTCATCATCCGGCAAAAGTTCAATCATCTTTATTAAAGTCTTACTTGTCATAACTATGCTAATTTACAAAAATCGTGCTTAAATAACAAACACTACACCTGTCATAAATTCGTTATATATAACAAAATCAATAACTTTGCATCAATGAGTATCCAGCTAATTATCGTCATTATCCTGTTCGCGGGGGCTGTGTTTTACATTGGCCGCATGGCCTACAAAAGTCTTTTTGTAAAAAAGGGCTGCGGCAGCAACTGCAAATGCGGTGTGGATTTTTCTAATATCAGCCCCGATAAAAATAAATAACTATATTCACCCTGTAATCCTTTTTCGAATATTGATACATGTCAGGAAAGCAGGTTTTTCAGGCTGACACCCCCGGCAGGTGGAAACGTTTTAAATGGTTCAGCCGGGTATTTATCGTATTTTTAATAAGCGGAATGATAGCCGCCGCCATCACCGTTAACGACAAGCAATACCCCAGCATACCTAAGTTAGACCACGCCCCCAAAAAGCTGACCAACGAGCAATTGGCCCAGTTGAAACGGTCAACCAAGTTCCGCGATTTTAAAGTTCAGAAAGTAGAGATAGAAAAACTCCGCGCAGCACGCAAACAGCAACTGCTTAAACATGCCGGCGGAAAACGCGGTATAAACGCTGCCTTTTATCGTGCCTGGGAACCACAGGCCTATACCTCGCTGGTTGATAATTACCAGAAACTGGATATGTTGGTGTGCGAAGGCTTTTTTATAAAGCCCGGCAGCTATGAGGTAAATACCACTATTGATACAGGTATCATCAACCTGAATAAAAAATATAAAAAGAAGGTAATTGTCACCCTGTCAAACTACGTTAACTACAACAATGTAAGCGGCGGGTTCGATACCAAAACACTTAAACAAATAATTGCCGATGCCGCACTGCGCAAAACATTTATTGCCAGCATCATCACACAGTTAAAAAAATACAATTTCAACGGTATTAATGTTGACGTGTATGATATTGACCGCAACAGCAAAAATTTTATTGCCTTCCAGCAGTCCTTATATGTATCCCTGCACGCTGCGGGCTTACTGGTGACGCAAAATGTAATTGCCGATGATGAGCATTACCGGGTAGAGCAGTTGCAGCATTACAATGATTACCTGTTCCTGATGGCGATCGACCAGCACAACCAATCGAGCAACGAAGGGGATATATCACACCAGGATTGGGTAGAGATAATCCTTGATAATATTTGCACCCGCATACCCAGCGAAAAAGTTATCCTGGTGGTATCCGGGGGCGGTTTCGACTGGCCAAAGAACAGTGTAGGCGTGCCGGTGAGTTACCAGCAGGCTATAAGTGTAGCCAAAGAGAAAAAAAGCAAGATCATTTTCGACCCTGTTTCGGCCAACCTGAATTACACCTATACAGGCCAGGATAGCCTGCAGCACCATGTATATTTTACCGATGCAGCTACCAATTTTAACCTGATGCGTATGGCCGACGATTGGGGAACAGGCGGCGTTGCCTTGTGGCGGCTGGGTTACGAAGACCCCCGGCTATGGGTATTTATACATAAAAATTTAACCATAGATACGCTGCGTAAAACCGGGTTTGACACCGGCCTGATGGCTACCGTAGGCCTTAATGATAAGATAGATTATATTGGTGATGGAGAAGTACTTGACCTGATCACCACACCCAGCCCGGGTAAAATAGCCGTTACTTTAGACACCTCTGATTATACCATCACCGCGCAGCAGTATAAAAAACTACCTACCAAATACGTAATACGGCGCTATGGCTACGCGCCTAAAAAAGTGGTACTCACATTTGACGATGGCCCCGACCCTTATTATACGCCGCGCATATTGCAAATTTTAAAAGAGGAAAACGTACCCGCTTCTTTTTTTATAGTGGGATCGATGGCGGAGAAGAACATCCCCCTTTTAAAGCGCATTTACGATGAGGGTTACGAGATAGGTAACCACACTTTTTTTCACCCGGATATATCAACCATCAGCCTTAAACGGGTGAAACTGGAGTTAAACGCCACCCGCAAGCTAATCGAGGCGGTAACCGGGCGCAGTACTATATTATTCAGGGCACCTTTTAATGCTGATGCCGAGCCGCAAACTATTGCAGAGGTGATACCTGTTGCCGAAAGCCGCAAGCAAAATTATATCAACATTGGCGAGTCGATAGATCCGCGCGACTGGGAGCCGGGCGTTACTGCCGACAGTATTTATCTGCGCACCATTGCCGACCGTGATAAGGGGTCGATGATATTGTTGCACGATGCCGGGGGCGATACGCGCGAGGCTACCGTACAGGCGTTGCGCCCCATCATACGCGAACTTAAAAAGCGCGGCTACAAATTTACCACCATTGCCGATGTATTGGGCAAAACCAAAGACGACCTGATGCCCAAGGTTACAGATGATGCCGACAGTGGTATAACCGGCGAACTTTACAATGCAGTTATCACCGGCTATTTTTATGGCAACTGGTTTTTATTTTATGTATTTCTTTCCGCTATATTCCTGTCTATAGCGCGTATTGTGTTGATAGGGATACTGGCGGTAAGACAATTTTTCGAGAACAAAAAGACACAGGCGGGCGCGGATGTTGCCCACCTGCCGCACGTAAGCATTATTGTGCCCGCTTATAACGAGGAAGTTACCGCAGTAAAAACAATTGCCAGCCTGTTAAGGCTCGACTACACCGATTTTGATATCATTTTTGTGGACGACGGCTCTAAGGATAAAACTTACGAAGTAGTAAAAAAGGCATACGGCAGTAATCCGGCTGTAAAAATATTCACCAAGCCTAATGGTGGTAAGGCAACCGCTTTGAACTATGGCATCAGCTACGCTAAAAGCGAATTTGTTGTCTGTATTGATGCCGATACCCAGCTTAAAGAGGATGCGATATTCCATTTAATGGCCTGCTTTACTGACGATGAAATAGGCGCCGTGGCAGGCACAGTAAAGGTTGGGAACGAGCAAAACCTCATCACCCGCTGGCAGGCCATTGAGTACATCACCGCCCAAAATATGGACCGCCGCGCATTCGACCTTATTAATAGCATAACCGTTGTGCCTGGCGCTATAGGCGCGTTCCGTAAGTCGGCTATTGAAAAGGCCGGTGGTTTTACCTTTGATACCCTGGCCGAAGATTGCGACCTTACCATGCGTATACTTAAACAAGGCTACATAGTGCGCAACTGCGGCGATGCCATCGCTTATACCGAAGCGCCCGAAACTATAAACATGTTGCTTAAACAACGTTTTCGCTGGAGTTTCGGGGTAATACAAAGCTTCTGGAAAAACCGCGACGCTCTGTTCAACAAAAGATACAGCTTTTTTGGCATGGTGGGTATGCCCAATATCCTGGTATTCCAAATACTGCTGCCATTGTTTTCGCCCCTGGCCGACCTGATGATGATCATCGGACTTTTTGGTCCGCACCCCGAAAGGCTGCTCTACTATTATGGCGCGTTTTTACTTATCGATTTCCTGGTGTCCATCATCGCCTTCCGTATGGAAAAAGAGAACTACAGCAAGCTGATCTACATCATTCCGCAACGTTTTATATGGCGGCAGCTGATGTATTACGTGCTCTTCAAATCTATTCGCAAAGCATTAAAAGGTGAGCTAACCGGCTGGGGCACATTGAAGAGGACGGGGAATGTGAAGGTTTAGGTTTGAGATTTAAGAGGTAGAGTTGGATTCAGGTGAGTTTAAAACCTTATGCCGTCGCTCGGCTCCAGCCGAGTGATCATTATTAAGCGGCGTCCCGCCGCAGTAACAGGCTATTGGCCAGAGGTCAGGAAATAGTCGTCACTCGGCTGGAGCCGAGCGACTGCAAAGGATTGCTTCGTTCCTCATGACGCGCGGGAATTCCTGGCTCTTGCATCTTACCTCTAGATTCTTTCCAAAAGGCATACAGCATAAGCAACCACGCCCTCTTCCCTGCCTATAAAGCCCAATTGTTCGTTGGTAGTCGCTTTTATGGATATATCATCAACATCAATGCCTGCGGCTTCAGCTATGTTGGCTTGCATGGCGGGAATATGCGGGTTAATTTTGGGTGCTTCAAGGCACACCATAGCATCGATGTTGCCTATTGCCCAGCCTTTTTCGGCCAGTAACTTTACTACGTGCTGTAATAATACCAGGCTGCTGATGCCTTTCCACCTGTCATCTGTGTTTGAAAAATGAAAGCCGATATCGCGCAGGTTGGCGGCACCTAAGAGGGCATCGCAAATGGCGTGTACCATCACATCCGCATCTGAGTGACCATAAGCGCCTGCATGGTGCTCAAGGTTAACTCCGCCTAAAATAAATGGATGCTGTTCCTTTAACTGGTGTACGTCAAAACCAAATCCTACCCTTATCTTTCCCACTACTTAACTTTATGTCCTAAATTTGCTGATAGGCCGAAACGTACAATATTTGCAAAAGGGCTGCTTTGCTGGTTGGCTACCAGGTATGAAAAATCGAACTTATAATCGTTATGATTAAAGCCGAAACCTAACGAAAGGTACTTACGGTCGCCTTTTTCAGCAGAGTCAAAGAAATAGCCTGCCCTAAGGGCAAATTTCTGATCATACCAGTACTCAACGCCCGGCGACCACATTATTTCTTTAAGTTCTTCGCTAAAACCGCCCGGCGCATCACCAAATGATTTAAAAATACCGCTTGGTACCGAGATATCTTCGCCGTAATCGCGTGTACCATCAGGGTTGGTCAGTGTAGTCGGCACCAGCAATTTATTCAGGTCGAGCGTAACGGTGAATGTGTTTGTGCCGTCAATATACCAGGTATTGGCAGCGCCTATCTTTAAATTAGCAGGCAAAAAGTATTTAGGGCCATTATCACTGTAACCTATTTTAGTACCAATGTTTGATATATTAACTCCAAAAGCGAATATGGCATCCTTGCCGAATTGCTGGGTAGGGTTACGGTAAAACAATGATACATCGGCAGCTACGGCGTTACCGGCGCTTTGCGTAGTACCAAACAATACGCTTGATAAATTAGATCTTATATAACGCAACGTAAGGCCTAAAGACAAGTTGTTACCAAACTTACGCGCAAACGAACCGTCAATAGCAAATTCATTGGGTGTGTAGCTGCCGTTGTCGGTATTAAAATCATCGCGTAATGCAATGGCCCCCAGGTTAAAGTATCTTAATGATGCGCCAAAACTGTTACGTTCATCTATCTTGTGTGCAAAACTCAAATAAGCCAGGTGTACATCGGGCACAAGCTTGCGCAGCCAGGGGCTGTATGAAAATGAAATACTGTTATCATCTTCCAAAAATGCAAGTTTAGCGGGGTTCCAGAAGGTGGCATTGGCATCGGGCGATAAGGCAACCCCGGCCTCGCCCATAGCACCTGAACGCGGATCGGGGGATATATTCAGGAAAGGCACCTCGGTACTTATTGCCTTAGATGAACTACCGGCCACATTTTGCGCCTTAGCTAATACGGGAAATATAAAAACGGAAACTAAGGCAATTTTAACAGGTAGAAACTTCATCGGTTTGGTTTCAAAGTTTACATTTCAAATATATAAATATATTTTTTGCAACCAAGCTTAGTAAGCAGGTTTGCTAAAACGAAATATTAGCAGTATATTTAGTTGTAACAGAATATCAGAACTTTACGTTTAAACGTTATATAATTAAACAAAACATTTAAAATTGAGGTATTTATTAATGCTAAGTGTTAAATTTACCGCATAATTATGTGTAAAAATATGAAAGTACTTTTTACGAAGGCTGCTTTAGTGCTGTTAGGTGCAGGTGTGCTTTTTAGCAGTTGTTCTAAATCAGGCGGTTCACAACGATCGGAGAAAACCGGCATGGCTTATAATGATAAGACGAATGGCGGCTATATGCGTTTCAGGCAAACCCATCCTTCGCCCGGGCCGGGCCTTATACCTATTGAGGGCGGTACATTTGTAATGGGCGGCAGTGCCGACCAGGATGTGGCTTTTGAAAACAATAACGTTCGCCGCCGTGTAACCGTACCTTCATTTTACATGGATGAAACTGAAATATCTAACCAGGATTGGCTGGATTATCTTCACTGGATAAATATTACTTTTAGCGATGACAGGGAACTGTACTATAACGCTACCCCCGATACACTGGTATGGCGCAGGGCGCTGTCAGCTAATGAGCCATATGTAGATAACTACCTGCGTCACCCTGCATTCCAGGATTACCCGGTTGTGGGCGTTACCTGGGAGCAGGCACAAGAGTACTGCGTTTGGCGTACCGACCGCACCAACGAAAATATTTTACGTGAAAAAGGCTATTTAGCTACCTGGAAAGATAATGCTACCCGCCAGGGAAAAGAGCCGTTTAATACAGACATATATACCAACAACCAAATAAGGGGCGAAGGTATTGACGGTAAGAAAATGATGCCCGACCTTAACCCTAACGCCACAGCTGCTAACGGAAGTAAAAAAGCGGTAAGGGCGGTGCGTATGGAAGATGGCATTTTAAAACAAGGTTACCGCCTGCCATCAGAAGCTGAGTGGGAATATGCTGCTTTGGCACTGGTAGGTAATACCCAGTTTGAAAACATAAACGACGGCAAAATATACCCATGGAATGGTTTGGGCGTACGCTCGCCTAAAAAGGCAACCCGCGGGTTGATATTAGCCAACTTTAAACGTGGCCAGGGCGATAATGCCGGTGTTGCCGGTTACCTGAATGATAAGGCCGATATAACCGCCCCGGTACGTTCATACTCACCAAATGATTTCGGCTTGTATAATATGGCCGGTAACGTTAACGAATGGGTAGGCGATACTTACAGGCAAATGTCGTTTGAGGATTTTGAGGATTTTAACCCTTTCCGCGGTAACGAGTTTACTAATAAACGTATGTCCGATCCGCTTAAAGGTACTTTGGCTAAAGATAAATACGGCCGCCCTATTAAAGATCCTGCAAAATCAAACAGGAAAATGAAATACAGCGAATTTATTGCCCAGCAGCAAGGTGCACAAAACAGCACTACAGGCGATGCGCCTGCACCTGTACCAGCCGTTACCCCTGCCGACAGTACCGCTGTTGCTACGCCGTACAGCGCAATAGCCGGCAAGCCGTATGATAATGATTACAGGGATTACGTTGATACCGTTGATGCCTCATTATATGGCAACACTACGCTGGTAAGCAACAAATCTAAAGTATATAAAGGCGGATCATGGAATGACCTGGCTTACTGGTTAAACCCGTCAACCCGCAGGTTTATGGACCAGGACAATGCCAGTGCCGAAGTGGGTTTCCGCTGCGCGATGACATTGGTTGGGGCGCCCGAGATCAATCCGCAAGGCAAACCGCACATTAAAGTAAAGAAATCAAAAACCAGCAGGTAAACATGTTTTTCATAGTTTAAATGCAAAGCGGCCCGGCTATATACCATAACCGGGCCGCTTTATTTTTATGCGATGCGAATTAAAACTGCATCAGTATCTGTCCCTTTTCTACTTTATCACCCGGCTTTAACTTAACGGTTTTAACAGTTACATCAGCCGGCGATTTAATAATATTTTCCATCTTCATAGCTTCCAGCACAAAAAGATTGTCTCCCTTTTTAACCTCGCTGCCTTCGGTAACAAATACTTTTAATACCAGGCCGGGCATAGGGGCTTTTATCTCGCTTACCTTGATGGTATTTAAATCGCTTAGCCCAAGTTTATCAAGCAGCACGTCAAACTGGTCTTTAGCGGTAAGGCTGTAGGTATTATTACCCACCTTTATCTCGGCGGTTTTAGCGGCCTTATCAAAGGCTACCACCTCTACATTGTACGATTGGTTGTTGTTAATAATGTGATAAACGGTATCACTCAATTGCTTCACATCGGCATTGGCTACACTGCCGTTTATTAACAGTTCATCATTAATTTTTTCGATGCTATGCTCGAATTTGCCGTTTACTTTTACCTGATACATATTACTGTGTAAATATATACTGAATTAAATTAGCGCCCATCTTCAGGGCCTTTAAACGCACCTCCTGCGAATCGCCGGGGTAAGTTCCCAGGTCTTCCCACCCGTTACCCAAATCGCTTTCGTACGAGTAAAAACACACCAGCCTGCCTTTGTATATCAAGCCAAAGCCCTGTGCCCGTTTGCCCTCATGTTCATGCACTTTGGGCAAGCCGTTGGCAAAAGCATATTTTTGATGATAAACCGGGTGATTAACCGGCAACTCCACAAAATCAAGTTCAGGGAAAACCTGCTTCATTTGCGGGCGGATAAATTTATCCAGTCCGTAATTATCATCAATATGCAAAAAACCGCCACCTGTTAAATATTTACGCAGGTTACGGGCTTCCTGGGCCGAAAATATCACGTTGCCGTGGCCGGTCATAAATATATAAGGATAATTGAATATTTGTGTAC
>JBDSIC010000097.1:0-2933 GCA_039918195.1 Mucilaginibacter sp. | reverse complement strand
CGTGAAATACTATATACATGTAGTTTTTATCAATGTGCAATAACAACCAAAATATGTTTAAAATGTTCATTTTAAAAAAATAAACTAAAAAATTAGTTGTAAATATCAAATATAACTAATACCTTAGTTTGTAATTTAAAATAAGCCTTTTACCCCTATACTAATATATTATGGAAATTAAAGAACTAACGCGCGCCGAAGAACAACTGATGCAGATACTTTGGCAACTGCAAAAAGGTTACGTTAAGGATGTTATTGAACAACTGCCCGAACCGAAACCTGCCTACAACACGGTATCAACCATCATCAGGATACTGGAAACAAAAGGTTTTGTGGGCCATACCGCTTATGGCAAAAGCCACGAGTACTACCCGGTTATCAGTAAAGAGCAGTATCAAAATTTTGCATCGGACAAGCTGCTGAGCGGCTACTTTGATAACTCGGTTAACCGGATGCTGTCATTCTTTGTAAAAAAAGAAAAAATAGACCTGAAAGAGGCCGACGAGATAATGAAACTGATTGAAAAACTTAAAAATAAATAGCTATGGCATGGTGGCAATATTTAATACTGGCAAACCTGTATTTGGTATTATTTTACGGGTTTTATATCCTGCTGCTGCGCAGGGAAACATTTTTTCAGCTTAACCGGGTTTACCTGGTAGCGTCGGCATTGTTGTCATTCATTATACCTGCCTTGCAGGCCAATTGGGTGCAAAACCTGTTTATTACACAACAGGTTAACCAAATTATTTATAACCAGCCGGTAGTTATCTATCAGTATGCTACCGTTGCCGAGGACAACCGGCTTAGTATAGGGCAAATACTTGTTATGATATACGCAGCCGGTATTATATTACTTACGGGCAGGCTTATTTGGCAGTTGTTTAAACTTAAAACCCTTGTTGACCAACCCCATGCCCCCGCAGCGTTCTCGTTCTTCAAAAAAATTAATGTGAACAGCGAGTTATCAAACAGCGACATTATTACAGCACACGAAGAAGTACATGCTAAACAGTGGCACTCGGCTGATGTGTTAATTATGGAGGTGGTGATGATACTGAACTGGTTTAACCCGGTGGTATATTTTTACCGCCGCGCCATCAAACATATTCATGAATTTATTGCCGATAGCCAGGTAATTAAAACCGGTGCCGATAAAGCCGGTTATGCCATGCTGCTGCTTACACACACCCTTAACAGCCCGTCGCACAGTTTAGCCAACCAATTTTTCAACCATAAACTATTAAAAAAACGTATTATCATGTTACAAAAAAACAGGTCCCAGCGCGTTAGGCTTATTAAATACGGTCTTTCGGCACCCTTATTTGCCTTAATGCTGATCTTATCATCGGCAACGGTAAATAACAGTAAAACTGTTAAAGCTATTAACCGTAGTGCCGAACAGGTATTTGAAGCTAAAGCAGATACCACGTTCACGTTAAAACTGGATCAACCTATTAAGAATAATGAAATAGTTACAAGGAAGGTAATAACAGATACTATCCCGGCAGGTAAAGAGGTGTTTAATGCGGTGGAGGAAGTACCTGAATTCCCGGGTGGGATGCCTGCTTTCATAAAATTTTTGCAGGAAAACATCCGTTACCCCAATGTAATGCGTGAAAAGAAAATTGAGGGACGTGTTTTTGTTACTTTTGTGGTCGAAAAAGATGGCTCTTTAAGTGATTTTAAAGTTTTAAGAGATATAGGATATGGCTCAGGTAAAGAAGCCAAAAGAGTATTGTCCCTTTCACCGAAGTGGAAACCCGGCTATCAAAATGGCAAGCCTGTACGCGTACAGTACAATGTGCCTATAGCTTTTGACCTGGGCGAAAAAATGGGCACATCTACCGGAGTAAGCGAGCCAAATGGTATTGGCATGGCCAATGCCGTAAGCATACAACAATTTGGCATTGATGAAATGCCGCAATTTCCGGGTGGCATGGCTGCGTTCAGTAAATATTTAGGTACCAACACCAGATACCCGGCTATTGACAGGAATAATAAGGTTAGCGGCCGGGTTTTCCTAACCTTTGTAGTACAGGAAGATGGTTTATTAACAAATATCAACGCGCTAAGAAGCCCGAGCCTGTCATTACAAAATGAAGCTATAAGGGTACTGGCAAGGTCGCCGAAATGGATACCCGGCAAAAAAGATGGCAAACCGGTAAAAGTTGCAATGAATGTACCGGTAAATTTTAACATAAATGATGAAACCTCTCAAGCTGCAGACACAAAACCCGCTGTTGCCAATAGCATCAGCCTGGGATTAGATGAGGTTAATATAGTCGCGTTTTCTGCAAAGGCAGATGGCCAGCTTATACTGCTTAACGGTGAAGAAATAAGCAAAAAAACAATGGATGCTCTCGACCCGAAATCTATAGAGGGCGTGAACGTACTTACCGGGAATGATGCCACCAGTAAGTACGGCGAAAGGGGCAAAGACGGGGTGATCATGATTACTTCAAAAGCCAATAAGGCGCCCGGCCAGGCGGCCAGCGATTTTTTCATCGAAGGCACAAGCCGTTTAAATGCAGATCCGGCGTTACGTCCGCTTATTTTGGTAGATGGCAAGGAGAAAACCTACGAGCAGCTTAAAGCGATGGATGTAAAGAATATTGAAGCCATATCGGTACTTAAAGATGCAGCCAGTATTAAAAAATATGGCGATAAAGGAAAGAACGGGGTGTTAATGGTAACTACTAAGAAGAATAAATAATTGTCGCCTCACCCCATGAGCGTTTCTTCTGATAGCAGAGGCTGTACTAGCCCTCTCCAATCGGAGAGGGCAGCAAAGGCAGTGCAAATTTTACTGCCTTTAATGGGTGAGGCTTGAGTGGTGCCAAAAATCCGCAGTGTTCCAAAGTGTTCACTGGGATGTTCCATAACGTTCACTGGAGTGTTCCAAAATGTTCACGGGATGTTCACGGTGTTCA
>JBDSIC010000096.1:0-2921 GCA_039918195.1 Mucilaginibacter sp. | reverse complement strand
ACAAAGAAGTACCACCCTTTATTGCCCTGCTTGCAAAAATATCCATGTCGGTATTTGGTGACTCTGTTTTTGCATCCCGTATTTTCACTACCATTGCCAGCGGTATTATTATCTGGCTAACCGGTTTAATAACCAAAGAGTTAGGAGGGCGTAAGTTTGCCATTACACTGGCCTGCCTGTCAATGATACTGGCACCTGCCTTTGCAGCAAGCGGCTACCTGTTTCAGCCCGTAGTGTTTGACCAACTATGGTGGGTTTTAACAGTGTGGCTTCTTATTAAATATATTAATACTACTGATGTTGCCTACTTATATGGTGTAGGTGCTACGGTGGGTATTGGTATGCTTACCAAATACACCATGGTATTTTTCACGGTAGCCCTTATCATTGGCATACTTATCAGCAAGCAGCGCAAGTTGCTTTTCAACAAGCATATGTTAGGTGCAGCGTTATTAGCATTCATTATGTTTCTGCCTAATTTAATTTGGCAATGGCAACACCACTTCCCGGTTATAAACCACATGAGCGAGTTGCGCAGCACCCAACTGGACCACATCAGCGCGGCCGATTTTATTATGCAGCAATTGCTGGTTAATGGCATTTCGTTATTTGTATGGCTTGCGGGCTTTCTTTTCCTGATGTTCTCGTTCAAACTGCGCAAGTTCCAGTTTTTAGCTATAGGCTATATCCTGATATTCATCTTTTTACTGCAAATGAATGGTAAAAGCTATTACCTGTTTGGTGCCTACCCTATGCTTTTTGCCGCCGGCGGCTATGCTTTCGACCGTATATTAAAAACATCGGGCAATATACTGCGCGGCGCGGTGGTCGTACTATTTACATTACCCAACTTGCTGATGTTGCCCATAGTGCTTCCTGTATTACCCGTAAAGCAAACGCTGGCATTTTTTAATTTCAACAGCAAAAAACTCCCCTTCCTTAATTTTACTACCAAGTGGGAGGACCAAAAGCAACATGCTACTACGCAGGATTACGGCGATATGTTTGGCTGGGATGAAATGGCGGCCATCGCTGCAAAAGTTTATAATGACCTTACGCCGGAGCAAAAATCTCAAACTACGATAATAGCTGACAATTACGGGCAGGCCGGCGCTATTCACCTACTGGGGAAACGCTATAATTTACCCGAGGTAATATGTTTTAACAGCAGTTTCTCGCTGTGGGCCCCTGATAGCCTCACGGCACACTATATTATTTATGTGGCGGAAGAATTTGATGACATAAAACACCTGCTGCCAATGGTAGAAACCTACCAGTCGATAGGTGAAGTGCAAAATCCTTTAGCACGTGAAAGAGGTACCGGCGTATATTTATTGATAAACCCAAAGCCGGCCCTTAATCAACTGTATAAAAAAGACCTGGAAGAAATACGAGCAAAATGAATTTACGCGGATTACAAACAGTTATCTTTCTTATCATATCAAACACCTTTATGACGTTTGCCTGGTACGGGCATTTGCGTTTCAAAGATTTTTCGTGGGGAAAGAATTTAGGGATAGTTTCCATCATCCTCATCAGCTGGGGACTGGCATTTTTTGAATACATGTTTATGATACCCGCCAACCGCGCCGGCTTTAAAGGCGATGGCGGCCCGTTTAACCTTGTTCAGCTAAAAACCATACAGGAAGCAATTACGCTTATCATCTTCATGGTGTTCACCACCATCTTCTTCAAAACCGAAAAATTTGCCTGGAACCATCTGGTAGGTTTCGGGCTGATCGTTTTGGCGGTGTTTGTGATATTTAAGAAGTGGTGATTTTGAGGTGAAAGGATAAAGGCAAAATCGTATTAGCAAAAAAGGCGAAAAGTAAACCTTTCGCCTTTAACCTTTAGCCATTAAGATATCGCGTTAATAATATCGTACTGCGTGATGATTTCCATCTTGCCTTGCTCATCCATCACCAGCACCGCGATGTTTTCCTTGTTGATCAGCCCGGTTATCTTATCAATAGAAGTATTCAGCTCCACAAACGGGAACGGCGCGGTCGTGATATTTTTTACCGGCTGCGACTTTAGCGATGGGTTTTCCAGCAGCGCATCCAGTATGTCACTCTCGGTTATTTTACCGATAATGTTGCCGTGCTGGGTAACCGGTATCTGCGAAATATTTAGCGTTTTGATGGTGTTTATGGCTTCTACAACGGTTTTATCGCTTTCAATGGTCACTATCTCCTGGTTCTCTTTTTTGGCAATGATGTCGCGGGCGGTCAGTTTTTCATCCTTCAGGAAACCGCGGTCGCGCAGCCAGTCGTCGTTATACATTTTACCCAGGTAACGGGTACCATGGTCGGGGAATATCACCACAACCACATCACCTTCCTTAAACTTATCCTTCATTTGCAGCACTCCTGCCACTGCCGAGCCCGTTGAGTTACCGGCAAAAATACCTTCCTTGCGGGCTATCTCGCGGGTCATCAAAGCGGCAGCTTCATCGGTCACTTTTTCAAAGTGGTCTATCAGGCTGAAATCCACGTTTTGCGGTAAAAAATCTTCGCCAATACCTTCAGTGATGTAAGGGTATATCTCGTTTTTATCAAAAATACCTGTTTCCTTGTATTTTTTAAATACCGAGCCGTAAGTATCTATACCCAATATTTGTATGTTCGGATTCTTCTCTTTTAAAAACCTGGCCGTGCCCGAAATGGTGCCGCCTGTGCCTACACCTACAACCAGGTGCGTAATCTTACCTTCGGTTTGTTCCCATATCTCAGGGCCGGTTGATTCATAGTGCGCCTGCGAGTTTGATAAGTTATCGTACTGGTTAGGCTTCCACGAGTTAGGCACTTCGCGCTCCAGGCGCGACGACACGGAATAGTATGACCGTGAATCTTCCGGGTCAACATTGGTTGGGCATACAATTACTTCGGCGCCAAAAGCGCGCAACGCATCAAACTTTTCTT